>JBLIMQ010000126.1:0-12444 GCA_047638775.1 Flavobacteriales bacterium | reverse complement strand
TCTCTCCCTCATTACGAGTAAGAACCTTCTCAACAGCTTGAATCTTGAACGATTGGGTGAATTTTGAACTCATTTTACTAGCCTCTTATGAAATATTAGAGGCGACAACTATCCTGACACAGGGGGAGGTTAGGGTGAAGGTCATAAAGACTTAATTTTTGTATGGTTATAATGCGACGATGATGTCGATTTCGAGCATAAACTCCTTCGAGTACAACGCTGATACTTGAACCCAGGTAGCGCTTGGATAGAGATCATTCGCAAAGTGTTTTTTACGAATAGGGCTGGCGGCTTTTAGGGCCTCAATGTCGGTGGTGTAGATCATTTCTTTTACCACGTGTGATAAGTCAGTGTCGTAATCGCTAAGTATTTCAGTGAGACGATTATATATTTCGTCGATTTGGTCGTCGAAGCTCTTAGCAGAGCTTGTTATTCCCGATAAGTGTAAGGTGTTACCAGTGCGTATCACTTGGGTATAGCCTATTTCTTTTTCCCACGGTGCATAGTGTTTTCGTTCGATTCTATTGGCGTTATTTAGGTTGCAGGCGGACAGGGTAATTACGGTCAAAGTGATAATAAGGAGTTTGAAATGTTTCATGATAAGAACTCAATTTTACTTATAGTGTTGGGAGAATTGTAGGTTAAATTGTGCATGATGCTTCACGTGTAAAACTTTCGTAAATAAGCCATAGAGCCTCTAGCGAATTTATTCTTGACCTTCAAGTTACTTGAAGGTTTATGCTTTGATCATCTTGAAGGATTAACCCTTAACAATTATCGAAGGTGTTCTATGTTCCGTATTGGTGATTTCTCGAAAATGACGCAAGTACCAGCCAGCGCGCTTCGTTATTACGATGAAATTGATCTTTTTAAACCATCCACTTTTGACCAGTTTAGCGGCTATCGTTTTTATAGCGCTAAACAGATCCCCGAGTTGAACCGAATCGTTGCACTAAAGGAATTGGGTTTGAGCTTGGAGCAGATTCAAAACATTTTGACCCAAAAGCTCGATGCCTCCGCATATAAAGGAATGTTGGCCCTACGGCAAGCTGAGATTCAGCAGCAGCTTGTTGATGATCAGGCTCGTTTGGCGCGTATTGAGGCTCGCTTGAGTCAAGCGGATACGTTAAGCACTCTTTCTGAATTTGATATTCGTAAGATTCCCGAGGTGCAGCATTATTCCATACGTGCAACTGTGACGGATTTTTCTGAGGCTCAACTCTGGATTATCGCAATTTTTCGAGCGTGTCGTGAAGCAAAAATTCTTAAAAGTCTCGGCGTATTTACTGCGGTACTCATGCAAGATTGTTATGAACACGAAAACATTGACGTGCAATTGGGTTTTGCTTTGAGTGGCAAGTTATCTGACGAGTCACTCATTGTAAATAATCAGGAGATGCAGATAAGAATCTTACCTGCAATTGACGTGGCGGTGTGCGCTATCCACCATGGCATGCCAGCGGATGCGTTTTTGGTGCGTAGCCGCGTCGGTGCTTGGGTGGAAAACAATAGCTATGTTATGAATGGTGCAAGTCGAGAAGTGTTTTTGGTGCCACCAATACCGGGAAAAGAGCATGAAACAGTTTTGGAGCTACAGTACCCGCTACGCAAAGGTTCATCTGTGAATCTCGCTTCAGGTTAGATTGTTTTCGGGTGCGTTTAGCTCAATCGTTGGGTTGAATACTAAAGCGTCTACTCCCGATAAATGCATTCATCCCGGTAAGTACGTCCTCCCCACTAAAATACCCATCATTCAATATTCTCGCTAATGTGAGAAGGAGAAAGTTATGTCTGTAAATCTTGAATCAAAACGTGCAAAAAAACCTCTAGGCCCAGTCTATGGTTCATGGGCGCTGGTTACCGGCGCATCATCTGGTATTGGCGAGGCCTTTGCATTCCAGCTAGCCGAACAAGGCTATAACCTAATTTTGTTAGCACGAAATAGTGTTCGATTAAGTAGTGTAGAGACAAAAATATGCGCGCGTTATAGCGTAGAGGTAAAGATAATTAGTTGTGATTTGAGCGATGTTGGCGCCATTCAGTTAGCTACCTTAAAAGAAATTTTTGACAATGATATTGGTTTGCTCGTAAATAATGCCGGTTGGGGGCAGCCAGGTGTTTTTGCGAAACATTCATTAGAAGATTGTATTAGTGAGGTGAACGTTAATATCACGATGCCTATGGCCCTTACTAAGATGTTTCTTGCGGTCAATCCGAATAAGAAAAAGGCGGTAATATTTCTATCTTCTATTGTGAGCTATGTAGGCTCTCCGTATCTGGCAAATTATTCGGCGACAAAATCTTGGACCTTGAATTTTGGTTTGGCTTTATCTCAAGAGTTAAAAAACACCAATACCGATGCCTTGGTTTTAGCACCTGGGCCAACCAAAACCGGTATGTTTGGGATAAAGAATTTGGATTTTACGAAAATACCGATGCATTGGATGAGTCCTAATGATGTGGCGTCAGCAGCACTTAAAGGTCTTGGTAAAAAGAATTTGGTGATTCCTGGTGTAATGAACCGTGTAATGCGATTTATGATGAGTCGAATAATGAGTCGTAATCTTGCTCAAAAAATGTTTGGCACAATGATGAAAAAAACAATGCCAATTAGCATACTTTAAGGGGGTGATATGATTCTTGTGAAACGTGTCTATTTGTTTGGAATTATTTCAATGGCCTTTGTCCTGAATGCATGTACGCACTATGAGGCGCGAGGTGGTAACGACGCATTAGCGTGGGTGCAAGAGAGCATCTATATCGATGCGCCGGTAAGGGAAGTCTGGGCTCTTGTTGCGGATAAATTTGACGAGAATTCTAAGCATATGTTAGGTGTAAATAAATCGTACTATCAGTTTAAGGCAGACAGTATGATCGGTTCGGTGCGCAGATCGGAGCATGCTGGCGATGACTTTATTGACGTGCAGATTACGCACTGGGATAAGGCTGCAGGGTACTTGCAATGGCGGATTACACAAACAAATTTTTTCATGCTAAAAAAGGGTGTTGGGGCTTACACATTGAGGGCCGAAGGTGATGGCACAAGACTGATTCAGGATGGTGGTTTTCGTTTGTCGATAGCAATGATAGATGGCATTGCGAAAAAACAAATGCGGTCTATGTTTAAATCCATCTTGGCTGGAATTAAGCTTCAAATAGAAGACGGGAAAGAAATTAATAAAGGTGGAGCGAAACAACTGGTGCGGAGTTATAAAAAAAGTTATGGGTAATTAGAGTTTAGAGAATCTATTCTCACGTGGGAGTGGGCTATCCCATATCGTTTAGTGTATCTACTAGCTACGGAGTGATGTGGGTAGGAACACTGTGTAAGATTTTCTTTTCTGGTTATTTTTAGAGTCCTATGTCTAGAGAGGCGTACCTGCTTCAAGTTGCGCTGTGGTGGAGTCATAGATTCATCTGATCTTGGCCGCTACAAGCTGAGAATCCTTGCACATACATATGTCACAGAGTTACTAATCATATGAGAAATGTATAATTGAATGCTGGCTTTTGAGAAAGCGGCACTAATTAGGAATGTTTGATATTATGGAATGAAATATCCCAAATATGTTGATGTTGGAGAGTTACGTGTCGATACTGATGACGCTTATTGTTTTGATAAAATCACGTTGCATGCGAAGAGAGTGAGTCAAGTCATGTGCAAATAACATGTGTTACATAGATCGTAAGGAATGCGTCCCACATTCTTTGCCAAAACTCCGCGGTCTTTGACTAAACTTCTTGCTGCATAGATGCTTCGAATGTTTCGGCTAAATCGGCGGCATCTTTTAATCCTAAACCTAGTTTCGTACGAATTAGTTTTATGGCGTTAATTCTATTACCCAAAAAAATTTCAGATTTTATGTCATCGGATATTGATTCGATAGGGTCGTATGAAACGTCGAGTGAAGTCAAAATAAGATTGAGTTTGTTTCCGTTGTCAGCTACTTCGCGTTTAAGCGCAGCGATATTAGCTTGTTGGTAAGCAAGGTAGAATGGCAAGGCAATAGACAAGCCGATTAATAGCGCTTTTATTTCGATTTCCATGGGATTTTTCCTGATTTTTAGGTCGCACTAAACTGGATGCAACTAGATAGCCTCTGAAGAGTAGCTCAGGCTTTACGAAATACCAAATACTTACACCAGTTCTTTAATATGTTTGAGAGCTAGTTCAAACTAGATAAGAAAGTTAAGTTGAAACTAAGACACACTGTTACTTTTAATGCCAGACATAAGGCTTATCAGAGCATCAATGTTGTAGAGTTTTGGTTCCATTCGGAATGATGTGCGTCTCAGGTATATTTCTAGCAGGGGAATATAAATAAGGGCCTTTGGAGGCTTTTAATTATTTGCGTGCTCTTATATGGTGCTCTCGCGACGTAATGGTGTAGAGTTGTGTATTAAGACGTCAAGTGGATTGATTTACTGAACCTGTCTGGACACTGTACTTTGTGCATACTCTTGCTAAGGAAAAAAGTGTAACCTCTAATGTATTGGTAGGGTGAAACGTTACTGAAACGTGGGCAGTGTAAAGTTTTCAAAATTTGTATTTTGAAAAGACAGGCAGTGTCTAGTTTGGTTGGTGAATGGGCGTCTAAGTAAATAGATCGGTAAGTAGGTAAGTAAGTAGGTAAGTAGGTAAGTAGGTAAGAAAATAAATAGGTGTCTAGATAGATGAAAGTAAAAAATATAAATAGCTAGATTACGAAGGATATTGCATGTTTTATAGCGCGAAGCTAACTCGTATTGGGGGCTTCGTCACACTGTTTAGCCTAAATAGACCTGTTATGTCATACGTCTGTATTTGAGGTAGCGACATTATAGTGAGTAGTTCTTTTTACCTAAATGATGCCGCACCAATTATCGGTGGAGTAAGCCTATTACTAGGGAAGTAACTCAAAGCTTTCAATTACAGCTCGTAAGTCGGCTTCATTTCGGTCGTAGTGCGATGGCAGCGTCCATGTGAACACTTGGTAGATACTATTTCCTGCGGCATAGAAACCAATAATATAATGTATCTGTACTTCTTCTACCTCGGCGCGTATATCATAACTAATCCCCTTTAAATCTCCAGCGGTCACGGCATCACTACCAATAATTACCCCGCCTTTTAGCGAATTTTCTATATAGTATTGGCTATATTGTTCGCCAAGTTCGTATATATCGTTTAGTTCGCCATCTGAAAAATCATGTTCTTCGATGACTAGTACATATGCTTCTCTAAATATGTCCCCGGCGTCTAACGTGGCGTCTTCGTTATTAAGAATTCCGCTTTTCCAGGATGACGGCACGCTAATACGTAAAGTTCCGGTATTCGAAGTAAGACTGTTATAACTTAGTGTTTCGGGCGTGGTTATAGTAGTGCCGGTGTTCGAGTCGCGGCATTTTTTCAGTCGGAGTCTATTCGGGAGTGTCCCCTCTTTACATTCCCAGCTTACGCTACCGTTTGCTAAAATTGGCGTGTAGACGAGAGTGTATTCATTGCCGTTTGGCGTGATCTTAAAGAACGTACCGACAATTTTACCCCCTTCAATAATATCGATTGATTTAAGTGTTTCTCCGGTTGCCGATAGGTCTTGTAGGCCGGCGTCGGCTTTGCTCGAAGGGTAAAGTTGATTCTCTTGAATAAAGTGAGTTACTTGAATAGTCGCGGAATCGAGTTGATTAATGCCCTCACTTATCTTTGCGCGATCGGTGTAATCTTGATACGCCGGTATAGCAAATGCGGCTAGTATGCCGATGATAGCAATAACGGGTAGGATGGCTGCCAATACTACAATTGCCATATTTGATGCTGGTAAGTGTCCATGTTTTTTGTTCCAGCTCTCTTTAGACGTTGACCAAAAAACAATAGCTTCTATAAGAGATATAATACTTGAGATACCAAAAGGCCAAAGCAGAATATAGAAAATTCCCCACCACTGCCGTAAGTAAAAACGGTGAATACCAAGGCCGCCGAGGAAAAATGCCAGAAACCCTGCGGCAATCTTGCTGCGACCAGGGCCTGCTACTGTTGCGATTGTTTGACAGTTAGAGCAGCGGATATCTCTAAGGCCAATTTTACCGCCACAAGAGCGACAAAATACGGTTTCTTCGTTGTTGCTAATGGGCGCCTCATAAATATTGTCAGCTTCGTTATGGTCGGCATCGGTTTTTGATCTGTCGATTTTCGTGTCATGTGTTTCGGCTTTTTTGACTAGCTCCAAAGTGACATTAACTTCAGGTTCTTGCTCTGCGGACTGTTCTACATAGAAGTTAAGGCCGCATTGATTAAGTGCATTCTCATAGGGTGTGAGAGCGCCCTTGTTAAGGTTACGCTTCAGTATTGTTTTTTCTTTCGAAAAAATAATGTCGAGCTGTTTCTCGGTGAGTTTAAATGTAGTTGTTAATTTCTCACGCACCTCTTCAATACTATATTTATCGGTAATAGTATTGGTGAAATATATAGTGTAAGTATCCATGGGCTTGTAGTTATTCCTGTAAATATTTCTACTGGGTTATTTGTGTTGCGTGGATTCAATTTCGAAATTCGGGTTTTGATCTCGGCTAGGGTCTTGGTCTGGCTGAGATTGATTCCACGCTACAATCCATGTCCACCAAGTGGTGTTGCAGTATGGTGAGTCATACCTGCAATCATGGGGTGAGCGCGCGCAATTAACTGTTGAATTCTTTGATTGCTTAACGAGGCTTGATGAGCTTCCGGGCTCTTCCATATCTCAGTTAGGAGTACGGTATCTTTCTCGCTAGTGGATAATTGAACGATATAAGCCTCGCAACTATCAATTTTTGCGACAAGATCTGCAGCTTCTAGCATCAAAGAGGCCAATTCTTCACCCTTATTGGGACGCGCGGTCATAACGGCGTGCATGCCAAATTTCATAGTATTATCCTAGTTTAATGCTAGCTCTGTATTGGGCGCATCTCGTGAGTAGCAGAGTATGTGCTGGGAATTAAGAGCATATTCGACCAATTTAATATGATGCTTAGAGTATCCTCATATGCTTTCCGTGTCGATATTGATGTGAAATCGTGCGAAATATGACAATGTTTAGGGTCTAGTATGAATGCGCGCTTGGCGCGATTTGACGTCAATTTTTGTATCAGAATCTATCTGACTGATAATAATGGATTCGACATCAATCAGCAGGTCTAATAAGTCGGCGACACCCATTAAGTGCCCAAAGCACGGTCTATTTGAGTGTGGGTTGTTTTGCCCTCTTAAATTTTTGTTGAAGCTCGCTCCGCGCCATTGTGCGCTATGTGATGGTTCTTTCTGATTGAAGTTAAATATATTTAGGTGGGATGATGCGTTACGAATATGGCGAAAGAATTCAAATACTTCTCCGTGATCGTTGTACTGTTTTACGGATTCATAGGCCGTGTTGGCGAGCATCATGCAACACATTTCAATATGCCTACTCTTAAGTATTTTCCCTTCTTCTACCTGCGATCTAAGAAGCTGAGGATTCATGCTCTTTTTTTGTGAATGCAGACCGGGAAAGGAAAGTATTTCGTTGTTCATGCCGTAGGCTGGGCTAGATTTATCGAAGATGTTAGGGCACCCACAAAGTGAAATCGAAAAGCTTAGAACGAGATCATAAAAATATAGATCTTTACGAAAGTCGAGATACTCGACGTCTAAAGGCATAAAACCTCCCGTTATATTTGGAGTATCATGGTTATACTAGGTTATTCGTTAGGCTTTAGGTGGTACGGTTTAATGTTACGTCCATATAGTTCAACGATTATGCGTTAACGGATACTAGCAAAACGGTAAAATTAGCTTTTATTGTATATCAAAGATACGGGATTTCGTTCGTATTCATCGTATGTGTTGTGTATGAATAGCCAGATTTTCCAGTCTAAGCACTATATTAAATTCTTTATGATAACGATACTATTCTAGGACAAGCTCTTGTTTTTTTCGCAGGGCCGAAACGTTATCATGCGTCATCACTTTACATGTGATATTTTACTAAGTATCCCTCACTGGAACTATTAATCGCTCCGTCACTATGTATAGCCGAGGCAAATAATGAGCAAGATATTAACGAGTCACTTTAACGCATATATTAGTAAAATACGTTGGATTGTACGCTGGGGTCTAAAGCGTAATGCCATTCCTGAAAATGTAATGGAACATAGTTGGGAAGTCGCAACCATCGCCCACATTCTTGCCATAATCGGGAATAAGAGATTTGGCAAAAGTTACGATGCAAACTTGGTGGCAACTACGGCGTTATATCACGATGTCTCCGAAGTAATAACCGGCGATATGCCGACACCGATTAAATATCATTCTCCTGGCATGCAGAAAGCCTTTCGCGAAGTGGAGGTGCAGGCCGAGCGAGAACTTGTTGAGCTGTTGCCGCGCGATATGCGCGATGAGTTTACATCATTATTGGTATCGTCCGAAGTACCTGCAGACGTTAAGGCGCTTATAAAAGCGGCCGATACAATTTCGGCCTATCTTAAGTGCCAATCTGAATTAAAAGCCGGTAACAAAGAGTTTTCGAAGGCGGCGGAAGATATCTCTGTACGTCTTGGAAACTTTAAAATGCCTGAAATTGACACGTATATGGAAACTTTTGTCCCAAGTTATTTGCTAACCTTGGACGAGCTCTTAAATGGTAGTGAGAAGGTTAGAGCTTTGCCACTAAAGCAGGGCTAGTGTCATAAACTGATTTTATACGCTTTGTTGTTACTGGGATTAATATCAAACTTAACAGCTAAAGTTAACTCCTCAAGTTAGTGTCTAATGTTAACACTTTAGGTTAACCTTTGATCTTTAGGGGATTTCATGAAATTCATACTCGAATAAAAATATGACTTCTTCATTAAAATCGATTCCCAGTCCAAAACAACATTGGTTGAAGGGGAGCTTAGGGCAGTTTGATGCGACAAAAGTGCACAACTTCTTTTATTCAACCGCCCGACAACTTTCGGGTGTGGCACGCATTCGATTCTTGCACAAGACAATGGTTATTTTTCAAAACTCCGAAACGATACAGCAGCTATTAAAAAATCGACCGGCTCGTTTTCGGCGTGCAAAGGTTATTGAGGATATATTTACGGAAATCGGTATTAATGGTGTTTTTAGTGCCGAAGGTAGCGATTGGAAAAAGCAACGTCATCTGATGAACCCTGCTTTTCGGCCAAGCCAAATTAAGCTGTTTTATCCGCATATTCAGACGATAACGCAACGCTTAAGTGATCGTTTGGCTGATGAGCACGATTCTATTGATATTCAATCGCTGCTTATGTCGTATACGGTCGATATTACCTCGACGCTCGCTTTTGGCAAGGATGTAAATACCTTACAGAATAGTGATGCGCACCTGATAGAAAACTTGAATGTGATATTTCCGATGATCAGTTTTCGCTTACGCGCCCCTTTTCCTTATTGGCGCTGGTTTAGTTTGCAGCGTGATAAGGATTTAGATGAGTCATTTTTGGTTGTCAAAAGTTACGTAATTGGTTTTATAGAGTCTGCCAAAAACACAATAGAAGCGCGTGGTTATACATCGGTTGATCAGGCGGAAAACCTATTAGAATCTATGCTACTCAGCAAAGATGAACACGGTGATGGTTATAGTGAGCAGGAAGTCTTCACTAACGTTATAACGTTATTGCTAGCGGGTGAAGATACGACGGCCAACACACTTGCGTGGATACTTGACTACTTAGCCGATAGGCCTGATTTGCAAGATGCGCTATATCATGAAATCGTAGGACAAATACCGCAAGGGCAAGACGTAAGTTTCGAACAGTTACCCAATTTTAGCTTAGTGTCAGGTGTTATTCATGAGGCAATGCGTTTAAAGCCTGTAGCGCCTCACCTATATTTAGAGCCCATTCATGATGAAGTGATAGAAGGGTATGAAATCCCAGCGGGAACAACGATAGTGGCCTTGCTGGGAGGCGACGGATTCGATGAATCCCTTTTCCCTAACGCCGAGTCTTTCGACCCTTTTCGCTGGCTAGATATTGATGATAAAACACGTAAAGATTATTCGAGTCGTCTTATGCCGTTTGGCTATGGCGCTCGTTTGTGTCCTGGTAGGCAATTATCTATGGTCGAAATGCGTTACGCGGTAATAAAACTTATTAGTCGTTTTCGATTTGAGCGTAGTGAGAAATCTAAAC
Organism: Flavobacteriales bacterium; assembly: GCA_047638775.1. GTDB lineage: Bacteria > Pseudomonadota > Gammaproteobacteria > Pseudomonadales > Cellvibrionaceae > Agaribacterium. The sequence goes on along the minus strand of JBLIMQ010000126.1, from coordinate 2,298 downwards.
CCGCAGACGAAATAATTAAATTTACGCTACAACCTTTAGGCTTGCGGGTGAATTGTATTGAGCGTTAGTCTTCTCGCGACAGCCTCCTTCTCGGTAACGGCCCCTGCGTTACTCTAATAAGTCACTTCAGTATGGCGATACCATCGCCCTTCTTATTAGCTCCACAGAGGAGTATACGATTTCCCTCAAATGAAGTTAATGAGTCGTGCGATATTGATCTATTCGCTACTCAATACGCTGGGCGCTCGAACTTCGGCGTTAGCTCATAACGTCCACAAAATATGATTTCCTTTTAAAAGAGCGTTTTACTAAAGACAAAAATTTAAGTGTTTTTTAATGGTGACTTCTATTTATGGTAATATAGTAAGAGAATATATTGCTGACCTCATAAATTTAATATGAGGGGCTTGTCGGCTGATATTAATACTTGCTTAGAATGCCTACCTCTATTATCAGTTGAGAGTGTGCGAAGATCGCCATTGCTGTGTTTATCGATATAAATCGTAGATCTCTATATAGCTCTTTTCACGGATTTGTATATAAATGTGTTTTTGTTATGACCTTTTGCTAGGTCACAAAGCCGTTGAGTGTGAGCGGGACCTATACTAAGTCTTTGATTATTTGGGTGCGCGGATCGTCACAAATATACGCGCAATCATATCCATCCGCGAGAATTCTACCTGTACGGATTAGTATCTCGTCGTCGTAAATACATGGCTTAAACAAGTTGTTACAAAAGATTGTCTTAAGCTGCTCTTCGATTTTTCGCCTAGTGGCGCTATTCTATAGATTCCAGCCAGTTCATTTGACTACGTGTATTGCGTTAAATGACATTTTCAATCGCGTTATCGTGCATGTGTTTAGGATCTTTTTTCAATGCAATTCATTTCGATTCAATTCAACTCAAATTTCAATCTAGATCTTGAATGTAAATTTTTGACCTTAGTTTGGTTTATATGTCGTTGTATGGATCGAATTATTAGGAAAAACAACTGGAGTTTACAATTGCGATAGGAGTGTATTTTGCAAAAAAACGCACAGCATTTGAGTGGGTTGTAATTAGGAGGGTATAGCGAGATGAATAGGGTGACACGAATCCGTAGGCTAAAGCCTGCCATTCTATAATCAATAACCGTGGTTTATCTGGCTATGCGCGCAATATTATCGATCAACGTACATTGTTAATGCGAGACAAAATATAGCTTGTTAGAATAGTCACAGTAATTGATGCAGGTAACCTTATGTGAGACATATCTATGAGTGACATAATCGTATTTGATTGGGGTGATACCTTAATGCGAGATCTGGACGGCATGAAAGGCCCGATGAAAGACTGGCCTCACGTTGAAGCTGTCGAGGGTGCGCAGGAAACATTAGCTAGGCTCGTTCATCATGTTGATATATTTGTCGCGAGCGGCGCGCAGGAGTCGGCACCAGAGGACATCGAATCGGCATTAGGGAGGGTGGGTCTAAGTGCATATATTCTCGGGTATTTTTGCCCAAAAAACCTAGGTTTCGATAAGCCTTCGAGTGAGTTCTACACGGCACTAGCGGACAAGCTCCCTATGGCGCCCGAAAACATTACTTTTGTGGGCGATAGCTTAGAAAACGATATTATACCTGCATTAGCAATTGGTATGCGTACGATTTGGTTAAGCGCGGATGAAAGCAATAATGAAAACGTAGACGTACCTAAGGGAGCAATAAAAATACGCTCGCTAAGCGCTTTGTGCGACATTATACTGCCATAGCTAGCTGTACTTTCGTCGTGTTTGCTAGTATTCCTTTTTGTATTTTTTTACTGGTCTGAAAGTTTACGTTGTCCCAGGTTGAATGCAGCGTCAATTTGACGAGATCTCAACTTTATTCGTGGTAGGCAGGTGTCCAAGGTGTTTTAATCATATCTATGCTGCTCATCGTAGCTAGATGTACTCGGTGTTATTTGATTTCTAGAAGATATAAATTCAATATACAGGGAGTTTTACCCACGTTTTTAAAAACTGGAAAATAACTTGGTTAAATAATTTTTCGATATATTATGGATATTAATAACTCAAGTTTCGGAGTTCAATCTGGAGATAAAATACTAGGTAAGTTGTTGATATAGAAGAAAAAATCCCGCGGATGGTAAAATACTAGTCTCTGACAAAAAGCAATTAGACCACCGGAAACCCACGATGAATAATGCCACGAACTTACACGGTTTACCAATATCCATTAGTTCAGCTATAACAAATAAAAATAATTGCATAATATCTTTGCCGATGCGTGGAAAAAACTTAGACTCAACGTCCATAT
>JBLIMQ010000125.1:0-12538 GCA_047638775.1 Flavobacteriales bacterium | reverse complement strand
TATTAATGAGTTTGAACAGGTGATGCTTTTTCAAGGTTTACGGCCTAATCGTTTTGGTATTGGTATTGGTATTGGTATTGGTATTGGTATTGGTATTGGTAGCCTACTCAAAGTAAGTTTTTGTTTTTATCAATAACATACGGCAATGCCTTTACACACAAAAAAATAGCCTGACAGCACCCCTGGGCTCTAGATCACTCGTCGAAACTATTTGCGAAAGTATCACCGAAAGTATCACCGAAAGTATCACAGAAAGTATCACAGAAAGTATCACAGAAAGTATCACAGAAAGTATCACAGAAAGTATCACCGAAAGTATCAGCGAAAGTATCACCGATTAATTTTGCACCCAACGAAAGGTTAGATTGATTCGCTCCGAACAGTTCTTACTCTCTTTTGGTACGCGGTGTTGCCAAAAACGCTGCAAGCCTCCCGACATCAAAAGTAAATCACCTGAACTTAGCTGCAAATCAAGCGCCTTGTTGTTTAAGGGCTTTAGACCTGAACTTACACTATTGATGGGGTTTGTATTCGCTAAACGTTCTAAATTTGGTCTTATTGAAAACCTACGACTTTCACCTAGGCTCAACGATGCAATAAAGGGATTTACACCAAGCTCATGTTCATCGTCGGCATGCCACCCTACCCCATCCTCCTCATTTCTATAACAGTTCACCAATACGCTATTAAAGTCAACGCCACATTCGATTTGGAGTTGATTTTTTATAGGATAAAGAAAAGCAGGAATGGGCTTTGGATTAAAGCGCGCGCCGGAATAACGCATCGCAGCACCTGGATCGCCATACCAAGCTTGCAATCGAGGGGTTAGCACTTCTTTCCCGCCCATTAAAAGAGTTTCTTGCTTCAAGTCAGGCAGCGTTGATAATTGCTGAAATAGCTCTGCATGATCGACACACCACTGTCGGCGTAATTCCAGCCTAGCATTACCGGCAAGCTCGAAAGTCTCGTTATTCGAAAACAGGTTTTGTTGCATAAATTAAACGTGGCGCTTGTGGTTCGATTTCTAATTCAATATCGTAACGTTGCGCTATATCGCTTTGTATTGCGTGAGCAAACGCCAATACATCACTCAAGCCTGCTAACTTTCGATTAACAATAACGAGCGCTTGAGATTCATGTACGCTAACACCACCGTGAATTTTTCCTTTCCATCCAGCATTATCAATTAACCAAGCCGCTGCAATCTTGGCTTTTTCGTTATACGGGAAAGACGCAATTTCAGGAAAGTGACACCTTAACGTTTCAAGCTTTTGCAGGCTAACGATAGGATTTTTAAAAAAGCTGCCCACGTTGGCGTCTATAGATGGATCAGGTAATTTTTCCCGCCTAATTGAAACAACAGCTTGAATAACACTTTCAGCATTGACGTCTTTTTGTTTAACCCTATTCGCCAATGCAGGATAGTTTAGATTTGGCTTAAAAAACTTAGACAGCGAGAAGTCGATAGAGAGTATTATAAAAGGTAAGCCCGCTGGAGTTTTAAAAATACTTTCACGATACGAAAACAAACATTCTTCGGCGCTTAGGTCACTGACCTCTAAGGTCATAATATTTAGAACCCTTACACACTCAATTGTCGATGCGACCTCAACACCGTAGGCGCCAATATTTTGTACGGCCGCAGCACCCACGGTTCCAGGAATTAGCGCGAGATTTTCTAAACCGTAAGCCTGCTGTTCCGCACAATAGTTCACCCATTCGTGCCAATTTTCACCCGCACATGCGCGCAAAATTTTACGCTCACTGTCTTTATCTAGAATAGGCTCGCTTAGACTTGTTTCACGTAGAGTAGCTTTGCCGAGTAGAGCAATATGAACCACTAAAGCCTTAATGTTTTCATCAAGTAGTATATTACTGCCGCCACCTAAAATAACGAGCGGTAAGGAATGCTCTTTACTCCACTCAATCGCTTGTCGAATTTCATTTTCGTTCGACACCTTTACAAAATAGCGTGCACAACTAGGCACACCTAAAGTATTAAAGCCTTGCAGATCGACATTCTCTTGAATCGTAATTATTGAGTTCATTGAATACACACGTTTATAAGGATTTACGAATGGTATTTAGCAATCCAATAGAGGCATCTTCAACGAGATCTAAGACAAGGTTAAACCCGTCTCCGTCACCGTAATATGGATCGGGGACTTCGCTATACTGTTTCTGTTCCGAATAGGACAAAAACAATTCAAGCTTTGCCTTAGCATTATCTGGTCGAATATCTTTAAGGTCTTGCACGTTGCTTTCATCCATAGCAAGCACATAATCAAAGGTATGAAAATCTTCGCTCAGAGCTTGACGGGCTCGTAAAACACTTAGATTGTAATGTCGTTTTGCCGCAACCTCTGTCGAGCGTGGATCCGGGCTTTTACCAACATGCCAAGCGGCCGTTCCGGCTGAATCAATACCGATCTTGTCAGACAGCCCCGCATCAGCGACAAGCTTTCTGAATACGCCGTCAGCCGTGGGCGAACGACATATATTTCCTAGACACACAAATAAAACACGAACCATAATTTCTCTTTAGGGAAGCCCCCTAGTTGGATGCTTTGATGTGGACACCAAAACTTAGAGCATAATGCGCTTAAACCGACATATTTATCACGACGCACTTAGGTCGTACAGCCTAGATCGAGAGATTCTAAAAAAACACCCTGATCAATCGGCCCCAAACAACACACCTTATTTAAGACGCTGTAATCACGACATCCTAATCAAGACACCCTATTCAAGACAATTTCAAATACGATACACTTAAACAGACATACTTAAACAATTCATCGGCAAACAATTCAACAGACATACTTAAACAATTCACAGCCAAATAATTCACCAGCAAACAGTTCACCGGAGAATAATTTATTGCTCTGTAATTCATCCGAAAACAAAGTATAGCCAAACAGATCATCAGCACTGCACGTTTCACACAATGCTATCGCATAACATACTTGCATAAATGTGCATGTACATAAGCAGCGTAATATACTACTGCGATATTATGATGCGTTTTAATTCTAGCATTACGTCGTTACTGGGCCACTATGGCCCGTACAATCTCAAGGTCTTCTTGCGTATCGACACCACCAGGTACATTCTCAATCGCTTCTTCTACGTGTATTGCGTGCCCATTTTCTAGCACGCGTAGTTGCTCAAGCTTTTCCACACGCTCCAACATCGCCACGGGCCACTGCACAAATTCACGTAACAAGCTTGCCCTATAGGCATAGATACCAATATGTTTCATTGCTATTTTTTCGTGCATTAACAGCTTAGTCAGGGCTTCGTCATCTTTAACGTTATCACGAGCGAATGGGATTTTTGCACGCGAAAAATATAGGGCTCGGCCGTTTTTATCGGCAACAACTTTGACGGTATTTGGATTTCTGTACGCCGACACCTCGCTCACAGACTCAGATAAAGTCGCTACGCTCATACTTGGATTATTTTTTAAGTTCTGAGCTACTTGATTGATAACAGCGGGGGGAATTAAAGGCTCGTCCCCCTGTACGTTTACGACTAGATCTTCGTCACTCAAACCTAAGGCATCAACAACTTCAGCCAAACGGTCCGTTCCAGATTCATGATCCGCTCGTGTCATCAACACGTCTGCACCAAATTCTTGGGCGGCCGCAAAAATTTCCGAATGATCGGTAGCAATGACAACTTTACTCGCACCACACAGTTTCGCTTGCTCCCATACGCGCTGGATCATGCTTTTACCACAAATATCCTGCAAGGGCTTGGCGGGTAAACGTGTAGACGCATATCGTGCTGGAATAACAACGGTAAAACTCATGACACACCTAATTTCACTAGTGGAATTTATTTCAATTAGCCCAAGCTAGACAGACGCTGAATATGGTTTTTAATTTGACGATCTAGTAACGCTATAAAATCTTGCGGTAAAACACACTCAATCTCTAAATACCAGCAATCAACATTAACAAAATCTCGACACTTAACCGCGTCTTTGGCTGTTACCAAACAAAGACTTTCTGAAAAAGCCATAAAATCACTTTGTTGATATTTATGATGATCGGCAAAGCTATGTTCACGAAAGTTTAACGACAATGAACGTAAACTTTCGTAGAACTTTTCTGGCTGCCCTATTGCACATACCGCATCAACATCCGAAAAGCCTTTTGCGTGTTCGCGCATTTCTGCAAGCGGCATACAGGCCCCGCTCTGAACGTTAACCCACTGTTTTAAACTTACGTCAGCTTCGGCTATATGGGGGCCAACAGGAATTAGATCTTTAAGTTTTGAGGTCTGTTTAAAACGGCTACTGCGCAAAATTAAGGCAAAATCGCACCCCGCCAAGCGGGATATGGGTTCGCGTAATGGGCCCAAAGGCAAACAATGCCCATTACCAAAACCTATTCGATCGCTAATCACAGATATTTCTATATCACGTAACATTTGGTAGTGCTGCAACCCGTCGTCACTAAGAATAATATCAATGGACGAATCTTGATCGAATAGTGCGATTGCCTTACTACGATCATTACTCACTATTAGTGGCACTGAGCAGGCACGAAAAATCTCTAAAGGTTCATCACCCACCTCGGTGGGCAAACTATCACTATGAACACGAATGAGTTTTTCTGAAGTACGGCCATAACCCCGAGAAATAACCGCTGGGCTGCAATTTCGTGCTTGAAGTTCCCGCACAAGGGCAATTAAGGTGGGCGTCTTACCCGTGCCACCAACGTTAATATTCCCAACTACAATAACGGGTTTATTATGGCTTCCACTATTTTTTTGCAGGCGTAGTCTGCGCTTTCGCGCTAAGACAATGAAGAGTTTTTCTAAAGGGGCTAGGAGCTGGAGTATGCCAGGAGAGTCGCTATACCAGCGACGTTCTACGGCTTTGCGTAGAGCGTCCAAGATTTACGGTGCCGCAGCTTCAGCACTGCGCGTCGTCATACTTAAGTTAACAAAGCCCATTTTTCCAGCAATATCCATCACATTCACAATCGCTTGATAGGTGGTATTTGCATCGCCAGTAATAATAAACGGGATGTCACGCTCACCACTGGCAAACTTGTCGATAGCGACTTCAAGCGTTTCTTTTTGCTCATTAACCAAGGCCATACCGTTAACCGAATATCCGCCCTGCCCATCTACAACAACTTCTATTTGCATCTTAACGACGGGTTGCTGGTCTTCGGTACTTGATTCAGGTAAATCAATTGTAAGATGAGTTTCTTTGGTAAATGTGGTTGATACCATAAAAAATATCAACAGTAAAAACACCACATCAATGAGTGGTGTAAGGTTGATACTTTCTTCGGCTTTAACTTCTCTACGAAATTTCATAACTTAAGCCGATTTCAAATCTACTTTGCGCTCGTTGTGCAGAGCATCTACAAGCTTAACGGACTCGTGTTCCATCGCAATAACAATTGAGTCAACACGGCGCACATAAAAACGATGAGAAATCATTGCAGGAATAGCCACGGTCAAACCGGCCGCTGTTGTCATTAGAGCTTCAGAAATACCGCCAGCAAGAACTGCAGGGTTACCTGTACCCTCTAAGTTAAGCGCTGCAAACACACGAATCATGCCTACAACCGTACCTAACAGACCTAATAAGGGTGCAATAGCAGCGATTGTGCCTAACGGGCCTAAAAACCGCTCAAGCTCATGAATAACTTGGCTCGCGGCCTCTTCGATACTGTCACGCATAACGTCACGCCCATGGCGCGAATTACTTAAGCCAGCGGCTAATATGCGACCAAGCGGAGAACTGCGACGCAAAGTCTTTAAGCGCTCAGTATCCAGCTCATTATTTTGAATCCATGTCCACACCTGCCCTAACTGAGCCTTAGGTGCGACTTTTTCTGGGTTTAACGTCCAGTGCCGCTCGATGCTAATTGCGATTACCGCCACAGAACACAATATGATTGGTAACATTAACCAACCACCAGATAAGAGTATTTCGAACACGAGTTAAAGCCCCTTTAATATCATTTCTATCCGGCTGGTATATTACCTGATTACACTTAGATTACGAGCCGACATCACTCTATTTTCGTGAATTGATTGGCGGTTATTCGTATCAACTCGAATAGACATTGCAACATTGACTGCTTTTTATTCAGTGCACGCCGATGTATCTAGCCAATCACGCCAGCTACGACAACGCTCAGCATGGATGCTATATTGCCCGTTTAGGCCAATTTGTAGCTGAATCGCCCCCATTGTTGCTGTATTCCATTGCCGAACATTCAATTCACGATAGCGCTCTTGAATCGTAGACGACGGGTGATGATAACGATTCCGATACCCAGCACTAAAGATTACGTGCTCTGGCGTAAGCGATTCAATAAATCGCTTACTTGATGAAGTAGCACTACCGTGGTGCGGGGCAATCAACACATCAATATCGATTAGCTCTTCGCTAGCGACCAAAAACGCCTCGACTCTAGCCTCTATATCGCCCGTTAACAGGATTTTTACACCCTGAAGATCAAGTAAAATGACGCAACTACCGTCATTGGCACTTTGGTTTTTATATTCAGGGTCATCAAACTGGTAACGCGGCCAAAGGTGCTGTAATTTAATAGAGATACCCGCCGGCATTCCTTTTTGTACACTAGCCTGCGCCTCCGCCGCCATTCCCTCAGGTACTTTTGCCGGCATTCCCTTCGCTATGAATGGGCCCGATTCTATTTCAGATATTAACTTACGAGCAAAACTGAATTCCTTACACGGCTCATACGTCAAAGTGGTATCGGGTAAGTGTTGTGAACTGTACAAATGTTTAATGTTTATTTGCTTGGCTAGCGCCGTTAAGCCACCCGCATGATCATTATCACTATGACTTATAACGACATTATCAATCCCGCTATAACCATGCGTCTTAATGAACGGCGCTAAAACTCGATCACCAATATCGAAACTATCAGAAAAGCGTGCACCAACATCATAAACAAGCAGCTGTCCCTTATCCTCCAGCACGACAGACAAGCCCTGCCCCACATCAAGAACTGTCAATTTAAGCTCTGAATTATTGGGGTTACGAACAAGTTGAGCCACTACGATAATAGCCAAGGCGATCGACGGCCACCTTAGAGCAAAACCCCTAGGCATTAAGAAAAAAACAACAAGCACCAACAAGGCTATCAGGCTAACGAAAGGAAGATTAGAGAGGTAAAAGGTCGCATCTGGACTGGATAAAAAGCGCAAACACCCCGCAAGAAAATCTAAACAATGATCAGCTAGTGAATAAAAGAAATGTGCCGCCCCTTGATGAACAAAGCTCAATATTGCTCCCGCCAGAAGAAGCGGCAACACCAATACTGATATTAACGGTATAGCAAGTGAATTGGCCAAAGGGGCCAAACCTGATATAGGTAAATTTAATACACTGAGCGGCAAAGCAAGACCCACTAATAACACGACTTGTGCCCAGACAAAAGTCCGAAAACGGCCACGGGTCTCGATACGTTCTGAAAACGAAACAATTAACACCGCGACCGCACAATAGCTTAATGCAAACCCCGCCTGTAAAATGAGTAAAGGGTTAAGCGCTAATAGAAAGCAAGCGCTTAACAACAAAACAGACATAAAACTGGTGCGAACAAACAAGAGTTTTGCCAAACCAAATACCAATACTAATATCAATGCTCTAAGCGTAGGCGTAGAAAACCCCGCAAGTGCCGCATAAAAGGTACTGGCCGCCATAGAAAGACTTAAAGGAATAAAACGCAGAATGTTTAACGAAATAAGCAGCGACAAGGGCTTTACGAGTAGAGATATAACGATAAAGGTAATGCCGGCTATAAGTCCAATATGCAGACCCGATATTGCCATTAGATGAATCGTTCCACTATTTTGTAATAGCTGCCATTGCTCGCTTGTTATCTCACTTTTATCACCAAGAATTAAAGCCTTAATAAACGCTTGATTACGCAGTGCACTATATGATGGATTTTGCACGGTTAGACTTTCAATTATATGTTCGCGCATTCGCCGATAGGAAGACGGTTGGGCTATCGCAATCCGCCTATTTTCTGGTGATTTTCTAACATAACCCGATGCCGATAAACCCCTAGCCAGTTGCCACGCTTGATAATCAAAGCCTTTAGGATTAACAAAGCCACGCGGCCGACGCATTCGCACGAGTAATTGCCATTGCTCCCCCAACTCCACACGCTCAAAGCCTTTCCAGGACAACCTAACAGATCTATGCTTTACGCTATTAAGCACAGCGTATTGAGGGCCTTTATGCTCCGCATTCGTGCCACGTTTTAGTCTCTCGTTTTCGGCAAGAGCAGGCATTTTCTTCACTATTTTTTCGCCAACGCGCGCGACCGGGCCGCTATCTTTTGCCGTAAAACGTGCTGAGTTAATACGCAATTCGAAACGCTTGATATCCACATCGTCCGATCCGTTTAATGTCCAAATCACCTCACCCGTAAGCCATAATTCCTTTGATTCAAGTTCCTCGGATAACTGAGCATTAATTCGGCTATCGAGCTGAAAATGACTAAAGCACAAAAAACACACCGCAAGCAAAAAACTAACACGACGAAAAACAAGGCTCAGTAAAATGCAAAGAGCAATTAACACCCACAATACTGACGAAGTTAAGAACTCCTGAATAAATACAGGTAAAGCCGCAGCGCTTAAATAAAGGATGTAACTGGCATACCTGGTTAACCCGGAATAACTGGTTAACCCGGAATAGTTAGTTAGCCGAGAACAGTTAGTTAACCAGGAGTAACTGATATAAATAGGGTTTCGATTCACTGGCTATCCTTGCCGTGTAAAATGATGTTTGATATGTCTTTTCGTGTCAGCTGATGCTAGAGCAGAACCGCCCTAATTGAAAGTGCAAAAAACGACCAACAACACTGTAAAATTAACGTTAAATAGCCCAGATTCGGTGAAGCAACCCTCGATACGCTAGTCAGCTTGAGTTTGTGTAGGCATAATAGCCGCCCAAACCCTAATGAATGCTGTTAATGCCCAAAAAATTATTCAAACGCTGGAGCCCTGATCCTGAAAAACTACGCTCCAATCCCGCGTTTAAATTCTTAGGTGTAGTCCTTCACGACCCGTATCTATTCCACTTAAACAGACATTCAATATCAGCCGCATTCTTTGTAGGACTTTTTGTTGCTTTCTTACCTATACCCGGTCAGATTCCTTTAGCAGCAGCTTTGGCCTTACTATTCCGTTGCAACCTACCGATATCTGTCACACTAATTTGGATCAGTAACCCCATTACTTTTCCCATTATTTTTTATGGGACGTATAAAATTGGTGCACGTATTCTTGATATTCCCGAAAGTGGCTTTTCCTTCGCCATATCGTGGGAATGGCTCAAATTAGTATTTCCAACAATTTGGGCTCCATTATTGTTAGGCTCCTTACTCGCCAGCCTATTTTTTAGCTGCACCGGTTACTTAGCCGTTCAGTGGTCATGGCGCTGGCATATTGCTAGAAAATGGCGAGCCCGACAAGAGGAACGCAAAAAGCATCACTCGTAACGTAAAGCCTCTGCTGGCTGTAGGCGCGACGCCTTCCACGCCGGAAAAACACTCGAAATAAACACCAACACCAATCCAATCGACGCTATCCATAACATATCCTTCAGGCGTAATTCGCTGGGAATATATGCCAAGGGGTAAGAGTCCGAATGTAGAAACTGAAAACCGAATAACACCTCAATAAAACTCGCTAAGGATTGCAAGCCTAGCGACAGAAGAGTTCCGCAGATCAGACCTAAGGACACGCCTCCCACCCCTATCAACATTCCTTGTGAAATAAATATCAGCAAAATACTGCCTGAACTTACGCCCAGAGTTCGCATAATCGCAATATTCGCCTGCTTTTCGACAACCACTAAGGTTAAAGTTGAAACAACATTGAACGCCGCTAGCGCTACGATCAATGACATCAGTAGCCCGACAAGACTTTTAGAAACCTGGATGGATTGATACAAATTACCGTGGGTATTGAGCCAATTGCGTTGATAAAAATTTGGGCCCAACTCAGAAACAATTGAATAGCTTATGGATGCGGCACGCATCAAATCGGAAACCTTTAAACGCATCCCGGTTACAGCGTTACTTTTAAGTCCTGCCACTGCATTGGCCGCATTAATATTAATTAACACAAGAGTTTGGTCAAGTTCGGTCGCACTATTCAAACTTTGCAACAATGTAAAGCGGACAAGTTTAGGCAATCTAGACTGCAAACCTTTTGCAGGCACTATAACCGTAATACTATCGCCAGCTTTAACGCCAAGGTGATCGGCTATGTCTTTGCCAAGCACTATTCCATCATTACTCTCACGGAGTGCGCTTATGGTTTCGGCACTCAAGTAACTCAAGGTGTTACTGACGCCAGGTTCAGCATCGACATTTATACCGAATATTTTTGCCGGGCGGGCTTTCTTTCTATGAGATACCAATGCAGAAACTTCGACAAACGGAGCCGCACCAAGTACATCTCTTTTTTCCACTAAAAGCTCTCGTAAAGCCTCCCAATCACCGACACCGCCCGCTTGGTAAATCGCAGCCTGAGGAACCAAACTCAATATTTTTTCGCGAAGCTCCCGTTCAAATCCATTCATAACCGACATAACGGTTACAAGTAATGCTATGCCAACCACTAAGCCCGCCATAGAGATCGTAGACAAAAACGAAAGCATTCCTTCACGCTTGTTGGTGCGAAAATATCGTAGGCCAATCCCCAAAGAAAAAGATAACTTCATTCTAAGTATTCTCTAGGTTATAGGCATTTAGGCGCCCATCTTCAAGCTTAAGCACTCTATCCATACGTTGCGCTAAAGCCTCATCGTGTGTGACAACGATAAAGGCTGTTTTACTTATCTGTGAAAGCTCATTAATAAGCGCATGAATGTTTTCGGCGTTGACCTTATCTAAATTCCCAGTCGGCTCATCCATCAAAACACACGCAGGTTTATTCGCTAAAGCACGGGCAATCGCAACACGTTGACGCTCCCCACCTGATAGCTCAGAAGGTCGATGAGAACCACGAGACTCTAAGCCAACGCGATGCAACAACTCCAACGTTCGCGCTTGAATATACTTCTTATCTTTACCCGCAATTCGTAAAGGCATCGCTATATTTTCTTCAGCCGAAAACTCGGGTAGCAAGTGATGAAACTGATAGACGAAACCCAAAGAAGCATTCCGAATTCGCCCTCGCTCGTTATCACTTTTAGTCGAAAAGTCCTTGCCGTGTATTGCAACAGTTCCGGCATCGGGGGAGTCTAATCCACCCAACAAGTTAAGCAGAGTAGACTTTCCACTACCCGAAACGCCAATTATCGCAACACGTTCGCTTTCACGAATAGCAATTTCAACATCGGCTAACACATCAACAGATTGCGGGCCTTCACGATAGCTTTTTGCTAAGGATTTCGCCTCTAGAACAAGCTCACTCATAATATTTTCCATTTTATATATCGTACCGAAGCGCTTCTGCAGGCTCGATTTTACTTGCCTTAAATGAAGGATACAGCGTTGCAATACACGAAATAGTCGCCGCAACACCACACACTAATAAAGTATCGGACAAACGCCAAACTGACGGCAGACCCGTAACGTAAAAAACACTCGGATCAAAAATATGAAACCCAAATAGACTCTCAATACTGGCCACTATTTGAGGGAAGAAAATAGCGACAGGAATACCAATAACAGCGCCCAATAGAATCCCATATAAGCCTGTTGCCGCACCCTGAATGACAAAAACAATTAGAATTTCACGCCCTGTCATGCCCATCGTACGCAACACCGCAATGTCACTTCGCTTTTCGGTGACCATCATTACAAGGGTTGTTACAATATTAAACGCCGCCACAGCAATAATAATCCCAAGCAGTAAACCTGTTACCGTTTTTTCGAGTTTCACAGCCTTAAATAGACTACCTTGCGTTTCACTCCAATCTTTTCCCGCGTAATCTTCTCCTAAGCCATCAATAACATTGGGTAAGTATTTTGGCGCGTTATAAATATCATCAAAACGCACTCGCAAGCCGTCAACCGCATTTCCACGCCGAAATAGTTTTTGTGCAGCGTCTAAATGTATAAGTGCTATACCTTGATCAACCTGCGCCCCCACTTCAAATACGGCCACTAAGCGGAATCGTTTCGTGCGCGGAAAAACACCGGCAGGACTAATACTAATCTCGGGCAGTGTCACAACGATTGAATCACCGATGCTAACACCAAGGCTATACGCCAACGAGCGCCCTATTACGATGCTATAAGGTTCAGTATTTAAAAGATTGATATCACCCTCAACAATATACTGGTCAACTTCCGAGACATTTTTTTCAACATCCGGCATTACCCCAATCAGTTCGACTCCGCGGGTATAACTTCGCTGCCCTAATAACGCTAAACCTGAAATATATGGACTAGAACCATGAACAAAGGTGTTCTGCTGTAGGATTTCAGCATCTGCACGCCAATCGTTCATACCTGTAGGCTTAAATACCAAAGCATGCGGCACAACCCTAAGGATTCGTTGCTTT
>JBLIMQ010000124.1:0-12725 GCA_047638775.1 Flavobacteriales bacterium | reverse complement strand
TTCCAAGCAATAATCCGTAATGATCTTCGATTTCCACAACACTAATCCCCGTTAGTAATATTCTGATATTAACGGTATTTTACCCTGAATTCACACAGATCTACGAAGAACCACATTTTTCACCGGCTTTGTGAACTTGACGCATGGAGCGTTTTTGTTTCTTTGCCCATGCGTTATAGAGCCGACAGTAGCGCGAATAACTGTAGCAACCATCGGTATATTGCTCGGCATATTCTTCCCATAATAGCTGTTTGGTCATTCCCTTACGACTAAGTTCACGGTGAACTTCACTCCAGTCAGGCAGCTCGTACAAGGTTGCGGGTAGGGATTTTTGGGCAGGATAAAACAGTTCGGTTAATTGCTTTTCATTCAACGACTGGACTCTTTCCCAGGTCAATTGAAGCGCCGTAGCTTGCTTGATGACGCCCTGGATTGCGCCCAGGCTGACGTTAATAACTTTCTGGATTGCGCGCATGGACAGCTTGGCTTTAAGCTTAAGTCGGAGTACTTCTCGTAGTTTTTTCATTGATAGTCTCTTGCTTGGCATCATCTTCCCCTTGGTTAAAAAAGGGGGGAAGATTAGCAGTAGTAGAAATCAATGAGAGGAAGGATTATCTGAAGTGACTAACCAATGGCGTGAAAGCGTAAAAGTGTTCACGATCACGCGCCATTAGGTGTTCACGATGGATAAGAATAGGTGTTCACGATGCGCGCCAATGGGTGTTCATGATGGGCGCGAATACGCAGCTGCGAATTGTGCTGTGAGTAGTACTGTAATTAGTGCCGTAATTAGTACCATACAATCACTGTGATCAGCGTTAAGATTTTATGGCGATTTATTCCGAACGGCGTCAGTATTTCCTCTAAGGCAATTGGTTGCGGGGCTTTGGCTCGCTAGACTGTTGTTATGACGGTACTTTTGTGTGTGTAGTATATTCTAAAATACTTGTTTGAGTTCGGCGCTTTATACCAGTTTTATTAGTTTCCGCTTAATTAGAGTGGGCACGGTATAAAGCGCGTATGTTTTAAATTTAAAAACCTAAGGAGCTAAAAATTTCGGTGAATTGATTTTGTAATACACTCCTGGAGCACTTTTTTCTTGGACGATGGATGATTTCGAATATAGCCATGTCTCTTTTGTTTTTCCACCCATGAGCTTAAGTTCCAAGTAAAAGTCGGGCTCTCGTTTAAGTATCACTTTTTTCTTTGTTGCGAGGCTATTAATAAAGTCGCTTACGTCAGAAGATGCCGTAATCTCGTAGACGACAGCGGAGATCAAATCGGTAACCCTTAGGTGCTGTTTTTGTTGGTTTTCTTCAGCGCTGACACCGTCGTCTAATTCTGCTTTCACCGGGCTATTTGTTCCTGTAATGTCACTATTGCGATTGTCGGCCTGGCAGGCCGTCAAGAACAAAAAGCAAAGGCAGAGTAGAGTTTTATTACTACGCATATTAAAGTTCCTTCTTCTTTGAATTTAGTTTTTTTCTTTGGCTGGCTAACGCTAGCAATCCCCCAAATAACCAAAAACCTGTACTGCCACCACCTCCGCCCCCAGAGTTAGTCGATTGCCCTCCTGATGTCGGAGTTGGCGTTGGCGTTGGAGTTGGCGTCGGAGTTGGCGTCGGAGTTGGCGTTGGCGTTGGCGTCGGAGTTGGCGTCGGAGTTGGAGTTGGAGTTGGAGTTGGAGTTGGAGTCGGAGTCGGAGTCGGAGTCGGAGTTGGAGTCGGAGTTGGAGTTGGAGTTGGAGTCGGAGTCGGAGTTGGAGTCGGAGTCGGAGTCGGAGTCGGAGTCGGAGTTGGAGTTGGAGTCGGAGTCGGAGTCGATTCGCAATTTGGGAACGTCAGGCTCCAGCTGTTTAAAGTGCCAGTATCTAAGCCCGCGTCATCAATGACTGTTAAGGTCCAGGTTCCATCTACACTTAAACCGTTAAAGCCTGATAGGTCTTCAGATGGTGTTAATGTCGTAGGGTAGGTTCCTATAATATCTGCACTACCGCCGCCCGCTCCAGTTGATTTTAATTCTATACTCTGTCCACTAGGTGACGATAAATTGATTGTAAGATCACCAATATAGGTGTGGGTAATGTTGACGGCTACCTGTACATTATCAGCGGTTGTGGGGCCTCCAATTACAACAATTGGACTATCAATTCCAGTGAGGGTGTTATCAGGAATAGCAAGGGCAGAGGTTGAGTCGAAATGGTCGACGGGACCGGTTAATGAAAAAAAATTTTGAGACCTTAGGTTGCTGCCACCTTCAGTATAGTCAATATCATATTGAAAATTTATTGTTGCACCGCAGGTGTAATTGGCACCAATAGACGCTTCGATAACATCAAGATTATTTGCCTGTTGACCATCTGTAAGGTCTGGGTAACTCGCTGTTCCGTCGGTCACGGTGATATTGGGACTGGTCGTCGTAAGTGTGGCGTTAATATTACTTGCACCGTCACCCGCGTATTCAATCGGAAGCTCCAGTCGAATGGATTCGCCCGCTTGTATTTCACTAGCTTGGTCGCTTAGATCGAGAACGGAAATGGAATCCTCATCTACTTCAAAGCTTTCTAGTATTTTCATTAGACTGAAATTTGATGCAAATACCCCTGCATGGGGTCCCGCAGGGAATAGACGTTCCGCAGCGGCTACCGTAGAAAGTGCTAGCTCTGGCATGGTCACGCCGCTAGAAAATCCGAAGTGAGACTCCAATACAATTTGGTCAACTTCAGATCGAGGTATTCCAAGGTCAATAAGTTGAACAAGTGACTGGAATAGTGGGGTTGACCAAAGCTCGTCACCTAATTGTCCGTTAACGTTTGCGTGGGCGGCATAAGACTCTGAGGAGTCGTAGCGAAAGCTAGTTTGGTTTAACAGTCGCCCGTCCCAGAAAGCATTGTGACCGTCCCAGTTAAAAACCCATTCTGGGTTTACGCTTGTTCCATTGGGGGTACTGTAACTGTATGATCCGGCCCAATAGTCGCCAAAGCCTTCACCCATTGCACCAGTATCACCGCCGTCCCAATTACTATTAATCGAAAAGTGGAGTGCATGGCCGTATTCATGAAGAATAACATCGGCGTCTTCGGCATCATCTACACCGCCATGTCCAAACGTTAGGCTATTGTTGGATGGCGAGAAAAAAGATTGGTCTCCCCCATCAGCCCCGTCGGTATCGATTGCAATTGATAACTCTTGGATTCCGCTAGCACCAGTAAACCCTAAGCTTTGAATGTATCGCTGATTTTGGTCGATATGATAATAGACGTTTGCATCGTTAAAGGCGTTATCACCACGTGTCGCGATCCAGTTACCGTTAGTTGTGGTACTTGGTGCAGTATTTGGTTCATCCCAGTCGGTTATCTGCACCCATGGGCCTTCCAAGCTGAAGGTACCGCTAGTTAGGGTTATGTCTTGAAGTGTTTTTGTTAAATAGGCCGCGTTAAACAGACTACTAGTGGAGCCATCTACAAGCGTATTGTCATTTAGTGTTGTACGTGGATCGGGGTCGAAGGTTAATGCTGTACCGGTAGCAATGACCTTATTTTGATTTTTTGATAGGCGTTGTTTTTGTGTTTTCGAGTTAAAAGTTTCAAGTGCTTTGTCAAAGCTTACGCTATTTTTACGCGTTGTCGGCGCTTTGTATTTTTGATTTTCTGCGCTTAGCAAAGAGTGTTTGTTGGGCAGGTCCAAACGATTTACACGTATTACCTTGCCGGTTTTAGCGTCTATTAAATGCTGCCAGCTACCATACGGTGAACCCAAGGATAAATTTACGACGTAGGCGAGCGCAAAACGTTTGCCAATATTAATGTAAGCAAGCGAACTTTTTGGCTTCGAACTTAAGGAGTCGCTGGGATTCAAGTGTTTCCAAGCGGCATTGTATGCATCATTTTCAGCGATGGCCGCCTTAGACGAAGGGTA
The DNA here is from genome assembly GCA_047638775.1 of Flavobacteriales bacterium. Taxonomy (GTDB): domain Bacteria; phylum Pseudomonadota; class Gammaproteobacteria; order Pseudomonadales; family Cellvibrionaceae; genus Agaribacterium. The sequence continues at coordinate 8,808 of JBLIMQ010000124.1, read as the reverse complement.
CTGTGTCCCGTCCAAAGGGTGTGTGGCGTTATATATCCGTAAAACGGCCTGCTCTGTTAGGTCTAAGCTAACGACTACTTCTGAGCTGTATACCGGAACACCATCGATATGTTGCTCGAAATGGAAATGCTTGGCTGTAAGGCTTGTAGAGGCTTTATTAAATCGTAACCCACTTAGACTCTCGTCTAAGCCATAGTCATTAGCGTGTTTTGTTAAGTATTCTAATGCGAGTGCTTGACCGGTCAGACCGCTTTGTTTGTAGTGGCTTTCAAGGATCTGAAACTTGATACTATTTCGGTGATCATCGTGCTGGAATTGTGTTGCTGCTGAGCTTAATACGCTAAGGCAGCTTAAATTGAGGCCTAAAATACCGTAACCTATAATAGATGATTTGAGTTTACGTTTTAATAGCATGTAAGTTCCTTGCACGGGCAATTTCATATAAAGATTTTGTGTTTATATGCTTAAAAAAGATGGTATGAATATAGAGTGTAATTTAATTCTATTCATTCGGCGAAAAATAACCCGCAAATTTTAAGTTTTAAAGAAAAAAGGGCTATAAAAGAGGGGGGCAAACATAGGTGGCGATGCTTTTACACTGAGTAATGCTGGCCCCAGTTGCGAATTAGCTGGGACCTAGGATTTGGTTCAATAGCGGGTTATGAATCTCAGCTCGGATGTAACCCTGCGACTACAGGAGGTATTTGGCGCCAGACTAAGGCGCCATCTTTTGGCTCTAAAAACTGACCTGTTAAGGAGAAAAAGAGTAGTTCTAAATAGCGTATAAAAAGTACCAAAGTATATGTGCCTAAAGGTAGTAAACTTTATGATCTGAAAATACTATCGGCGAAACTCGCACGTGCCTGGATACACCAAAGACTTATCGCATCCAATTGGTTAATTTGTCCTGAGCTCACCGAAATAACAAAGTGCTCACCATCCCAGTTCTGACCGTAAAGATTTGCCCCTATTCTAGATCCTTCAGCGAAATGATTAAGTGGGCCGGTATAAAAGTAGACTTCGGGTAGACCACCGCCGGTATAGCTAAAATTGGATACTAGCAAAGTACAATTATTGATAATTGTGACATTCCCGCGGCTATTGTAGGCGTGTGTTTGCAGGCTAGTTGTTTGACCAACTTTTGTATTGTCGGCCGCACAGTTTATGTCGCCGCCTAAATCCTTGGAGATATAGCTTAAGGCTTCAAGTGAGCTTGGGAGTGCACTGCCGGTCAATCGCAGCAGTTCAGCACTTTGTACGTCAAAATCTGAATTATTAAAGTTTATATTCATCCCGTTTGCGAAGGTATGGCTTAACTCATCAATCTGTACGCCATTGCTTGAGTCAAGGTCGCTATCAAGAGCACGTAATAACCGCATGATGTTTGCAGCTTCGCTATTTTTTTCATCGTGATTGTTGACTAAGTCCAATATATTTAGTTTTTCTTGGGCATTCAGTGTGCCGAGTAGGACATCACCAATAAAGAAGCTTATTTCTTCGCCGCTGATATAACGATATTCCCCAGTTTCATTAGTCGATCCAGATTGGCTTTCAGTTATATAGCGGACATTCTCGACGGGCCCGCCGGCATTTAAGAGTCCACTTTGGATGCTAGGAGTCTCTTCTATAATCTCTTCCGGCGATATTGCGACGCTCATCATCTCGTTGGCTTGAGTTTCATTAGATCCATTAGCGTTGGAACTGGTGTTAGTGTTAGAACTACCTGAGCCGCCACAGGCCGTAACAAGGAGTAGGTTGGATATAAGTAAAAAAGTTACTTTATTCATGGCAATACGGCCTTTAGTTGTCAAAAATTGTATCGTACGGCTAAATAGACCTCTAGGTTTCACAGAAGTATCACGTTTATAATTCCTTTGGATAACCGCTAAATATGGACTAAAAAATACCAAATTCCAAATTATCTGCTATATAAAGTAAGTGAATTCTAATAACGAAGTGTCTTGAATCAGTTTGCAAGATACAACGAGCAAGGCATTCGATGGAGCAGGTATTTGTTGCTAACCCTAAAGGCGGGTGTGGTAAGACGACTATTGCAGCGCAATTAGCGGGGTATTATGCCTCGCGTGGCGATTCTGTTGTGTTGGTTGATCATGACCCCCAAAGGTCCAGCTCTGATTGGTTATCTATGCGGCCGTCTTCGTGCCATAAAATCATATTAGAGCGGGTTAGGGGCAAATCCAATGTTGATATTGATAATGCCGACGTGAAAATTCATGATCTTCCTGCAACATGGACGTTGGCCTGTATGGAAGGTTACGTACAATCTGGGGATTATATTCTAGTCCCAATTCTTGCATCGCCGACGGATATCCGAGCGGCATTTCGATTTATAATGAGCCTGCATCGCGAAGGGGTGATGGAGTGGCCGGTTAAAATTGGTTTCATTGCGAATCGAACGCGAAGAAATACACGTTATTATCAGGTGTTAGCCGAGTTTGTAGACAGAATAGAGCTCCCGTTGATTTCGACACTTCGAGATACGCAGAATTATGTCCAGGTAATGGATAAAGGTTTATCGTTGTTTGACATTCCCCAAGGCCGAGTACGAAAAGATCTTGATGAATGGCAGCCAGTTATTGATTGGTTGAAAACCTAGGACGCGATGTAAAAGTCTTTCGCGTATATTATGGTGTAAACTCTGATCGTCATGATTAAATTTAAGAAGATTCGTTTACTCACTGTATACTCAGTACACTAGATCAGACAATATTATGCAGCACTTATAAAAATACATAGCCTCTCTAAAAATACCTAAATACCTAAATACCTAAATACCTAAATACCTAAATACCTAAATACCTAAATACCTAAATACCTAAATACCTAAATACCTAAATACCTAAATACGACGGAACTATTATTGTGAATAATTCCGACGTTTTTATCCGACAAATACCAATACTACACTGCTTAATATGCACACCATTCCAAACCATTCAAATCGAGCAATTTTCTCTTTGAAATAGTAATGGGTTAACGCCAGAGTAATAAAGAATTCAACTTGTCCAAGAGTCTTTACTACCGCTGGGTTTTCTAAACTCATCGCTGTAAACCAACCAATACTTCCCATTGCACTACTAGCACCAATAAACCAAAGGTGTTTGGCATAGTGTTTAAGCTTAGCTAATTGCTCAGGTTCCCTTAGCTTTAAGTAACTGGCGCAAATTATGGTTTGCACGATAACCATAAACGCGAGAGTCGAAGCTGCATTGATAAGGCTGCTATAAGGCAGGCTAAGACTTGCTTGGCGCAGGAATAGGCTTGTGAAAGCAAAAAGTAACCCTGATGCTATTCCAAATACACTAGCATTTCGCGCCGCTTTAAAATCGGTATGAATACCTGAAATTGTTAAGGTGCCTACAACACCAAGGATTACCGCAACCCATGCCCAAATATTCAGAGTGTCATGAAATAATAAACTTCCAAATAGTGCGACTTGTACAGCTTCTGTTTTTGCAAAGCTTGTTCCAATAGCAAAATTTCGTTGTTCAAAGACTTTTATTAAGGCGAATGTAGCCAATATTTGTGCGACGCTGGCCACTAAGGCAAAAATTAAAAATCGTGAATTACTAAGAATTTCTGGCACGATCAAGTGGTTTTCGACATTATCATCAAGAAAAAGCAGTACAAGTAAATACGAAATCACAAAAGGTAATGCGTATAGATAGCGTGCAAAGGTGGTGGCCATTGCGCTAAAATCTTTTGATAAGGACTTTTGCCCTGCGGTACGTATAGCCTGCATAAAAGCGGCTAAAAGTGTAAAGGCAATCCAAAGACTCATGTTTTACTCGATTAATGACAGTGCGTGGCGACTTGGCCAGCAAGATTAAACTCGGTGGTGTGATTCGTCCAATGACTTGTAGCGATCAGTAGCATGAATAAAAGTAATCGCAGAAAAATTCTGATTAAGTCCAGATTTCTGTGGTTTGCGTAAGTATTCCTCTTGTCGGCGCAAGAGCGATGTAGGCTGGAGCCCACATGAACGTCGGTAAACGGTGCGAACAGGAGAAAAAATCCTATCTAGTGAAGAAATGCAAGGACTTAGACGTTCATATCTAAAATTGGAATGCTTATGAAGGGTTTTTAGGGCGCTGCATGAACGACTTAAAAAGTTGTCGCGGCCGGAAGGGTTGTCATGAATGAATCCCTCATTGGAGCTCTTATTTTAGGGCTAAGCTCTAAGCCCTAAGCCCTAAGCCCTAAGCCCTAAATTCTAAATTCTAAATTCTAAATTCTAAATTCTAAGTTCTAAGTTCTAAGCTCTAAGCTCTAAGCTCTAAGCTCTAAGCTCTAACTCGGGAGACCTGAGCGTACCTTGAATGCCTAGGGAGTTAGTTTCGAGCACTGCCGTGATTGTATTTTCTGTAGCTTACATATGCAGATACTGATAACTAGAGTAGTGCATGAGCATATTGCCGAGGTAATATTTGAAATTGGCTCGTGGCTCCCTAGATGTAATTGCCTTATAAGCTCATACGTTCACGGAAAACGGCTGTTTGCCTGCGTGATAACTCGATACATTCACCTTGGCTTAAGAGAAGCTCCAAGTTGCCGTTTACGGCGCTGTCTATGGATTGAACGTATTTTAGATTAGCTATGTTTTGACGGTTTAAACGAAAAAACTCCTCGGGGAGTTTTTGTTCCAATTGATTTAAACTGCGCCGTAGTATGGCCTTATTTTGGCCAAAAAACACTTGAGTATAATTACCTAGAGACTCCAATAGTCGTATTTCTCGTAAACTGACAAACCAGCATGAATCGCCATCCTTGATAAAGACACGGTCATCGAGGTTTAAGGGTCGTTGGTCCGTCGTTAGAACTTCTATATCGTCTTGTAGCGTTGCAGGGTATGGTTCGGTATTCGATGAGTTAGGTTTCGTGCTCACATCGTATGTGCGTTTGCTATTATAGATATGTTCAGCTTTCTCAATCGCGGTCTGTAAGCGTTTATCTTCTATTGGCTTTAAAAGGTAGTCTATTGCGCTGAATTCGAATGCACGCAGCGCGTGTTCATCGTATGCGGTGACGAAAATTACGTGTGGTACAGAGTCCAGGCTTTCTAGTAGTTCAAAACCTGTTTTTCCGGGCATCTGTATATCTAAAAATAGTAAGTCAGGTTTTAGTTGCGTAATTTTTTCCTGCGCATCAAAAGCGTCATGTGCTTCACCGACGAGATCAATCGAGTCATAATGCTCGATCATAGATTTAAGTTCTACTCGTGCTAATCGTTCGTCATCGATGATTAGTGCTTTCATATTTATTTCTCGGATATTCAAATAGCGCTAGCTTCAATTTTAATTACTTCAACTTCAACTTCAACTTCAACTTCAACTTCAACTTCAACTTCAACTTCAACTTCAACTTCAACTTCAACTTCAACTTCAATGCGTTCAAATGAGAGTGACACTGAAAAGTAGTTTGATTTTAAGATTTATTTTAAGGTATTGGTGATTATGTTTCTGAAGAAATTATAAGTGGGATTGTCATTAAAGTTTCTACGGAATGTTCGTTAATTTGCGTTAACTTGATTGAGGCCATTTTCCCAAAAACAAGCTGTAGTCGCTCTCGCGTATTTTGCAATCCGGTCCCTGTGTTAGCCGTTACTTTGGTGTTACTTAGTGCGGTATTCTGAGGGCTTAATACACCGCTATTTACCATATAGATCAATAGCGTATCTGATTGCGTCTGGGTATATATGTGTAGATTTCCACCCTTGGGAAGTGTTGCGATACCATGTTTAATGGCGTTTTCGGCTAGTGTTTGTACGCTCATGGGTAAAACCTTTGCATGAAGAAGTGTATCTGGAATTTCGATTGTGAACTTCAGTCTCTCTTCTAGCCGAACCTTTTCAAGTTGCAAGTACGCTTCGGTATATTCTAGTTCCGCTTTGAAAGTCACGGTGGTTTTCTCTGAATTACTGAGTGTATATCTCAATAAACTGGCCATAACCGTGATCATGTGTTTTGATTTTTGTACGTCTTCACTGATTAAAGCTTTAACACTGTTTAGTGAGTTAAATAGAAAGTGAGGGTTCATTTGCCATTTTAAATTGTTTAGTTGAGCTTCTTTAAGACTAATTTTCAGCTCTAATTTTTCTAGTTTCTCATTTTGTCGATGCTTAAGTATCTTAACTCCTAGGTAGATTAGGGACCATAGGATCAAAATAGATGAGTAATAAGCAAAGTAAAAAATTGTGGCTACGAATGATATGTCCGTGGCTCGGTAATAGCCAATAATGTTTACATGGAATAAAATTATGCTTACTTCCCACAAAGCGCCTGCCGATAATACATAAATTAACGCATAGCTAATTAGCTTCTTGTTGGAATAACGTTCAACTTTTTCATGTCTTAAAACGGCGCGCAGTAGGTAGCTAAATATATATCCACTAGTGGATATATAGAGAGCGTTATAGAGATTGTTTGTATTGTATCCACTAAAGGAACTTGAAAATACTAAGTGTAATAAGCCAAATGCGGACCAAGAAGCTAACTGTAATATATGTATTAGTATCGATATTGAATGTTTCTTCATGGTGTGATTCTTGTAAGTGTTGCGCGTATTTATTATAGGCTAAAGGGTGAAAATATCCCGCTTACTAATTCTAATGTCTGCTCCGGATCACAATGCCTACCTTTATGCCTGAGTATTATAATGTAACTAGTGGTCAGCTAAGCGTTCGCTGTAGGGATTAGCCGACCAATTAAATAGCTGGCTAGAGGAAATCTCTAATGAGTTTTGCCGTCCATTCGGGCGCATCTAACATTATAAAGTGCTTGGCATTATCATGAATAATAATACGTTTATTGGCTAGTTCAGTGTATTGCATATCCATATGATCTGCGACAGATTGCTTTGTCCCTCCGAAATGTTTAGCCGTGGACCAGCTGCCAAGAATTAAGGCGGGCGCTTGAATCTTGTCTAGTTGGTCACGGAGATCTGTCGTTTGTAATTCAAATAAGCTTTGTGCCGTCATGCGTGTATCCGACTTAAGGCTCCATTCGGTAGCTTTTTTTTGCCACAGTGGGTCGTTAATCATACTTGCCAAAGTACTACTGTAATACTGACGTAGCGCTACCTCGTTAGTATTGACTTCGATTTGCTTTTTTAGGGCGGTTGCTTGTTCAAGCATGCTAGCGGGAGTCGCCATCGGGTTGAAAACTAAAGGCCAAAATGGAAGTGCGTCGATAATGACAAGTTTCCCAAATAATTTGGGTTCCTCTATAGCTAAAGATAGTGCAAGGAATCCCCCCAAACTATGACCAATAATACTCGGGTTGTTTAATTTTTTGGTTTTGACGTAGTTAATGATGTCTTGCTTTACGCGGCTTAGTGAGGGGTCACCTTTAAGTTCTAATCCTGCGAATCCCGCTAAATGGAGCGTATGAATCTGTTTATGCTGCGAAAATAAAGTAACGCTTGAATTCCACACCTCACTTGATGAGTTAAGTCCGGGGATTAATATAACGGCAGGTCCATTTCCCGTCACGCTAACGTGAAAACTCGTCGTTTCGGTCGAGGATGCCGTGGCTGACGTGGCTGACAATAGGCTGATGAGTAAAATTAAAAATACAATAGGTTTCATAAAGTGCTCCGTTAATAACTGTTGGAGTGAGTATATGAAGGTTGCTTCGTTGGAAGTGGCGTTATGTGATGGCCGGCGTAAAGCCGACAGGAGTGGTTAATTATCTGATATGAGTGTTAGTTGAAAGTGAAAGTGAAAGTGAAAGTGAACGTGAAGGTAGGGTTAGGGTGACGAATTGAGCTCAAGACAAATAGCAAATGACTATAGCTGAATGCTATGGGCGTAAAAAAGGGAGCGCTAGGCTCCCTTTATGGTAATTACAACGATAACATTAGGCGAGTTTTGTGCCCATTTCATCAGCAAATTGATCAGCTTTAAGGCCAACAATTAGATGGATAGTGTCCCCTGCTAGTTTTAAGATACCGTCAACGCCAGCACTGCTTAAGGCGGCCTCGTCGATACTTGCACTATTAGTTAGCTCTAAACGTAAGCGGGTTTCAGCGAAAGCATCAACACGTTTAATATTTGCGGCACCGCCTAGGCTTGCGACGAGTGAATTAACTTTCGCTATTTCATCTTCGGCTAAGGCTTCTTTAGGCGCCTGGGCAACAATAGCATTGCTTGCAGTCGTTACTGGAGCTGCGTCACTTAATTCCGCGTCATCACCAGCTGTTTGCAGGTAAATTTCCATGTCTGTTTTTAAGTTTTCAGAGGCAGGGCCAAAGATTGCTTGTAAGTTATTACCTATGACAAGAACACCGGCAGCGCCAAGTTCTTTTAACCTATTTTGGTCAGCGGCTGCGATATTTTTAACGCCAACTCGAAGACGAGTTATACAGGCATCCAAAGTATCGATATTGCTCCTGCCGCCAAAGGCTAGAATAAGTGCACGAGATTTTTCGTCGCCTTCAACAACGGCACCATTACCCGTAGCTTTGGCTTCTATCTCACGTCCAGGAGTTTTTAAATTGAACTTAGCGATAGCAATCCGGAATACCACGTAATAAAGCACAGCCCAAAGCGGGCCAATGACAAACAACCAGCCTGCACGGCTAGATTGACTAAAAAGAACTACGTAGTCAATAAACCCGTGAGAGAAGGTTGTACCATGTTTAACACCCCATTCAATACAGAAGACAAATGCAGCAGAAGCCATAATTGCATGGAGTAGATATAAAACAGGCGCTACAAACATAAATGCGAATTCGATTGGCTCAGTAATGCCGGTCAAAAATGAGGTTAATGCCGCAGAAACCATGATG
>JBLIMQ010000123.1:0-12784 GCA_047638775.1 Flavobacteriales bacterium | reverse complement strand
GATATGGTCTAGCCATTCTTGGCGTTTTTTAGTGATCTTCATGGTGGGTGGCTCCATTTAATTTAGGAGCGACAAGTTAACTACAGATAGGGCTAGCCGAATAGAACGTGCTTGCTTGATCGCTTACAAAGGAAGCGCCATGAAAACTCCGTTCCTTTGCACTTATTCGCTAGTTGCCCTCGAGGAAAGGCATAAATTCTAGTGTGAAAAATTCAAAACATAGTTCGGCGCCAGGGAGGCTATAATCAATGTCATGTCTGTTGGGCCCTCATGGGCCCTGTTCGATAGTCACCAGAATTACCTGGCGTCCTTTGATGTCAATTTGGAGTGCGAAACCCTGGAAGGTACATTGGCCGTCTAGATCATAGAGTACTTGATGCTCTTGGTTTGGGTTATCGTTATATGAGCTTGGAAGGTAAATATGGTAAGGGCAGGTAAGTCCTGTTAATTGTGAGCAAAAGGGTTGATAGAGTATCGCACGTCCTATCAGCCGATCTAAAGGCGAACTTTCGTCATCGTCTACTATAGGTGGGGTGTGGTTAGGTACGCTGCTGCCACCGCAAGCACTGAAAAATCCGAGTGAGAAGACAGAAGTAAGCGCATGTTAGACCTGTATACTGTTAAAGTTAAGTTCTAGCGTTGAATAAATAATCTATTAAATAGATTGGTGTTAATTAACGAGTAGGCTGTAAATGTAAAAGGTAGTGTATGAGTTTCGATATAGAGCAACGCGAACATTATGACTGTGATTATCATGGCTTGAGCTTAGATGGCCAAATCTTACAATCTCTTGAGTTTGAGGCATGTCGATTTACTGCGTGTAACTTTAGTGGTGCGAAAATCCAAGGGTGTAAATTTTTAGATTGTTCGTTTGTGAATTGCAATCTTAACGTTGTGAGCCTTTCTTATAGCTGTCTAATCGACGTAATTTTTGAGTCCTGTAAATTACGTGGCATTGATTGGACCTTACTAAACTGGGATGCCTTGGGGGGAGGAGTACAGTTTAAGGAGTGCCAGCTTGACGAGTCATCTTTCTATGGCTTAGATTTACCGGCAACAAAAATGGCAGCCTGTCAGATAAGAGATGTAGATTTTAGTGAAGAAAATTTTAGTCGTACTGACTTTAGTGGTAGCGATTTGGCGGGTAGTACATTCCGGTCAACCAATCTAAGTGCTAGCAATTTCTCTGGTGCACTTGATTACAATATTGATATAAGAATGAATACGCTTAAGGGGACCACTTTTAGCCGCGGTGAAGCTACGAATTTACTTTTAAGTATGGGGGTTGACCTTGTTGACTAATACTTTTTAGACTCCATGGGACGACTGTCACTATGTCACTATGTCACTATGTCACTATGTCACGTAGTGGCAGTCGCGTGCTGTTTTATGGTTGATATTTTTCTGTTTGGTTAATGCAGAAACGGTTAACAATCTAATCTATTTCTAATTACTTAGGGTAGAGGCGAAAACTTTAGATTAAAATATCACATTTTAAATATTTATGAAGTATCGAAACTCTGGGTGGTCTCTTTAGGAGTATTTACTATGGTACGATTGTGATAATTCAGAAGGAAATAATTTTCAAACACCATAATCAACTAAGAAGAATACTGTTGAAGTTTTCTTCCGAATAGCGCTAAAAAATACAATATTAAAATGAATTTTTTTGATAGTGAAGTATGTTTTCGTGTTATGTGTTTTTTATGTCGCTCGCCATGCTTCATGGGGTATTATGGGTTTCTTCTCGAGTTTACGTCGTAATACTCAATTCCCTAAATTGTATGTGAAGCGCATCTTGTGCGAATGTAATCGTTGTTTTTATCTAAATAGTTTGGCTAACGCTGCATTCGGTTTAAGGTGTAGGTATTTTTTGTTGTATGCCCGTACGCGTAAGTAACATTCGGCGTCGCGAATGAGCTCGGTTAGCTTTTTGATTATTTTCTCTTTTTTTGAGAAAGGGGAGGTGCCCCCGCCAAGTTTGTGGCTTAGACACTTTCTGCCTACAAGCATTTGCTCTTGTTGTAAGGGTATGCAAAATACAGGAACTTCGCAATTTAAGGATTCCTGTATTGCTCCGATTCCTGCATGGCAAACGAAAATATCACAATCTTTGATGCTGACGCTAAGGTCAAATGGTTTGTTGGTGATATGGATTTTTTGATGCATTGCATTTAACACGCTTGGATCAGGAAGGTCCGAAATAAATATGTTAGCTTCATACTCTAATTCGATTAGCGCTTGAATAAAATCAAGTTTCATTGGGTACTGATTTTTTAGATACGCGATGATACGTTTGTTCTTGGATTTGTTCTTGGATTTGTTCTTAGGTTTTTTTTGCCAAGCAATGGAGTTATGTGTGAATTTCTCAGGCATAGGTATGTGGCCTATATAGTGTTCATCTTGCCTAAAGTTAGAGTAGGGGTCGAATTCCGCGGTGCCTAGTATCCATTTTTTATCGGCGCTATATATGTCATAGAGATAGTTTAGCTTAGGTATGTTTAATCTGGCGCACGCTGCGTTGATGTTTCCAAGTATTGTGCGCTCAATGTCGGCGGACTCATGTTGGGTAACCTGTTGATCTAAGGATGGCGCATAGTTGAACGTTGGTAATGGCGTTATTGACGGAGGGGAAACAAATCCATTGCCGACAATGATACGCTCAAATGTAAACGCCCTTGAGGCAATTAACGCCGTTGGCGAAGTGTCAAAAATCACAGTGTCGGGTTGTATTTGCGTAAATAAATCTGACCAGTGTTTAACGGAATGCTCTATTTCAGTAGTGTTGTGATATCCACACAAATACAGTATTTCAGCATAGCTTTCAGGGGGGCGGTGATACTTATGTAGGGCGATCGGTATAAGTGGGGACGTGAAAAACGAATAATCGGAGTATGGTTTTTTTGAATAATCTAGTTTAGTGACCGGACTAACAATAAAAGAAATTTTATTGTTAGTCGAGGCTAGACTATTAGCTAAGTATAGGAGTTGAGATATATGCCCAAATCCGGATCCAAGTTCCCATATGAAAAGATAATGTCTCATGATAATACGTTTGTTGTTCAAACTGTCTATGTGAATACGTACCATCCTTGTATCGTAATCATATAGAGGTATTTGTTAAAATTCGAAACGTACGCCCAAAGAAATATTATTCGATTCGATGTCTTCTCGGTCGATGTAGGTATCGTAGTTTATAAACGACGTAATACCGCCCTGGAATACTGCAGATAGGCCGACTTGTCCGGTGAGGTAATCGCTGTCGATCACGTCAGTCTGGTAGCGGAAGTCACCTTCATTTGCTCCTCTAGCGAGCACGCCACTGATATCAATCGCTTCATCATTGTAATGATGCTCCCAGCCGAGTGAAAATTGTGGCACAAGGACCATCTTGGATGTGTTAACTATCCAGCTTAAATCTAAACTTATATTGCTGAAGAGCGTCTCGATTTCAATGTCGTTGACTGTTGCACCGGAAAATGTTGTTGAAGTATTTTCGTTGTATCCATCGATAGATGTATCTAAGTACACCGCCATACCTGAAAAACGGAAGTCTATATTTTTTGCTCGCAAGGTATAGCCAGACGCAATCGCGACGCTAAACTCATTGCCGTTAGTTTCTGAGGATGCGCTTCCAGTTGAGCTTGATTCACCCAAAATATCTCGAAGTAACTCAAAATCGCTAGCGCCGGATGACATCAGCATATCGACATAAAAGCTGCTTTCTTTTTCGTAATAGCTGGCAAATACTGCAGCGCTATATTGTTTGAATTCTGTTTCTAGTGTGTTCACGTCCGTACTGGCGTTATTTCTGGCAAGGGCTCCGCCCAAAGAGAATTTGTCACTTAGTCGGTAATCTACGCCGGCGATAAAAAGGGTGGAATTAAAATCGGAGCTTGAGAAATTGTTTGAATTACGTTCACCAATTTCGACTGAGCCATTGACAAAAGTACCCCAACGGTCAAACCCTTCGGATACATCTCCCGCAGAGGCGTAGTTATTCTTTTCTGGATCTTCGCCGGCATCAGTAGATGGAAGCATAAGATTGTTTATGTTCACGTTACCTACTTCTACAGATAGACCTCGACGGTCGAAAAACTCGGTACGTGAGCGTGAACGTCGTATTTGCTCTAATAGATTGCGAGTTCGAGTCGCGCCTGCTGCGCGAGTCAGGGCAGCCATATCTCCGGTTTGTTTAACGAGTGACCCTTGGCCGATGTCTTTTAATGCTTGAACCCCAATAAATGATTTGGGCTGGTTTGGTTCTGGTTCTGGTTCTGGTTCTGGGGAGGGCTCAGGTTCAGGCTCTGGGGAGGGTTGAGGTGAGGGCTCGGGCTCTGGCTCATTAAAAGTATCAGTAATGGATATATCATAACCGTACGATAGGTCTTTTAATACTTGACCAGAAACGTCTCCAGTGGCCTCGCAAGTAGCGATCACGTCTCTAGGGAGTTCAATGTTAATCGTTTCAGTGCCCTCCATTTCGGAGTCTTCAAGGGCAGAAATAGTTATATCCGCACTAACAGTGTTAAATCCTACGGGCAGAGCCGCCTTACTACTTGCTAATTGACCATCGACGAATAAGGGCGTCGTAGTTAGAGTGAAGGCTCGATTCGTGATGGTGTAATCAGTGCCTTCGGTGGAGGAGCCGCTAACATTCAAGTTGCCGGTTATGGTGCACGTTTCCGTACCCCAAAGTATATCGTCGTCGGGATCGGAAATAAGCTGCAATTGAATCGTTTGGCTGTAGAGTACATCAATTGCAGGAGGTTCGGAAAGCGATTGGCTTCCTCCCGGGTCTGAAAATGTTAATGTCACGGCGTTAGCGTTCATAGACGACATCGCCGCAATAGACATGGCACTGCCTGCTAGGAGTGCTTTGGTACTAATATATGTTGGTTTGATTAGCCTGAAAGGTTGTGACTTAATAGATTTTTTTAATTTCAAAAAACCGTGTTTTGAATCAGATCGAGATGGAAAATTTTTCACCGAGCGAGCCTCCTTGTTTACACTCACTAATCCTATATGGACTGCATGTGATACTTAAGATGTTAAGTGGCCTCAGTATATCGAAAAGTGTGTGTTTTTTAGTCCCTAATTGTGTGACTTCCGTCACGACGATATCTGCAAGTAAAGCGCCAGCAATGATTGTTGTAGGTTTTTTTATGGAAAGTTTGGTTTCTGCTTAAGTTCTTTAAGTATATCGGGCCATATTTTGGTCCAGCAACACTGATGGCGGTGGTATTTATACAGACTTAAATGGGAACCCTGATCGATTTCTAGTGCATTTTTGGTCAAAAAGGCCGGAACGTGCCTGTCATTGACACCAATAAGATGCCACCGAAACGGTGTCGCCGTTAGCGGCATTACATCGATGGCATTAAGCGATTCTTCAAGGTTCGGATAGTCAAAATGTTCTGTCCATGTTTTGTGATCTAAGTTAGCCGCTATAGTGATAAGCGCTGCGACATCTGTGCGTCTGGCGGCTAAAAGAGTGGCAATACTGCCCCCACCGCTATGGCCGATAAAAATAAAGTTATCAATATTGAACTTATCTTTAATACGATTTAATCCAAAATTTAGCGAGCTGATGATTTTTTCAGAGTAGCGAGCCGTTGTCCATAAGCGAGGCGTGCACTGTTCGGGTAGTTGTTTGAATCCGTAGCATGGGCGCCCCAAATAGATACTGGGTTCAGGGTCTTGTGACATTAGCTTCAGCGCGAGCATTGATTTGGAGCTGGGGTTCACAGAGGGCATTCCTTTTTTAACGTAGGGCTGGCCGTCACCTTCAAAATATATGCGAAGCTCTTTGATTGAATACTTCTCTTGTGACCGATAACGTTCAGCAAGTGCACTTGTCGTAAAAGCTTTGTGTGTGAATTCCCCCCCGTCAACATCGATAGCGGTCATCTTTAGTTTTCGTATGGTTTTTTCTGTTTTGTGTTCGGGCGACATCGTACAGCCGATTAAGGCCAATAGAAGTGTTATTAAAATCAGTGATTTCAGTATGATGCGAGACACTTATTTTTCCTTGAAATGCCAACGTGATGCTTGGATGTACAGTGTAAATGGAAAAGTATAGCGTGATACAGATATGTAGCGCGAATAATATGAATATGACTGTTTAAGCTTAGATGGCCAATCCTCGTAGTGTTCTGAATCTGAGATGCTTCACTTTAGCGGTGGAGATTTGAGCTAGCGACTCAAAGTTCAAGCAATGCCTGTTCGATAACTTAGTCTCCTATTACCTTAGATCTATCGGCAACGAAATTTGCAGCGTATCAGATTAGTGAGTGGTTTTGCTGAAGTCGATTTCGCTTGCAGCTGTTTTAGTCTCGCCAATTTTAGTTGTACTAGTTTGTTGCGTTAGTTTGTTGCTCTAGTTTAGTTGCATTGATTTTAAGAGCGGCGTTTTAAATGGAGGTAGATTCTGTTCAATCAACCTAAGCACTAACAGTTTCGATGATGTGCTTGATTACTATATTGAGATAAGAACAAGTACGCTAAGGTATCCACGTTTAGTCGCAGCGAAGCTATAGATTTATTTTTAAGCTTAGGTATTGGCCTAGTCGACTAACAATTGTTGAATTCGACGTGATGATATGACGACTGTCACTATATTGCGTAGTGGCAATCGAGTAGTGTGCTGCTTTATGGTCAGTATTGTATGATATGTTTAAACGCAGATTGTTCATAAAGCATACGAGTTGATTTCGGTAACATTCAGCAACTAATATTCTGTCGGCGTATATTTCATATCGCCTTCCTAGAGGGTGGTTTATGGCTATTATTCATGTCGAAAATTTATCAAAGCGTTATCCCTCTCCCGATAAATCGCAAGAGGATTTTTATGCGGTTAAGAGTCTTTCTTTAAGTATTCAATCAGGAGAAATTTTCGGCTTGTTGGGTCCTAATGGCGCGGGTAAAACGACAACTTTGGAAATGATTGAAGGACTTACTGAGATTGATGAGGGCGTAGTTGAAATTTGTGGTATTGATGCGCGTAAAAAACCTTTCGATGTTCGTCAATTAATTGGTGTTCAGCTTCAGTCGAATGACTATTTCGACAAGCTATCATTGCTGGAATTGTTACAGCTGTTTTCGGGTTTATATCGCAGCAAGGTGGACGGTCTAAGTCTATTAGACAAAGTTAATCTAGCCGACAAAGCCAAGGCTTTACCCTCGCAATTATCCGGAGGACAAAAACAACGTTTCTCTATTGCTTGTGCGTTGGTGAATACACCAAAGGTATTGTTCTTAGATGAACCGACTACGGGATTAGATCCACAGGCAAAGCGAAATCTATGGGAGCTTGTGAAAAGTTTGAATGCAGATGGTATGACGATAGTTATTACTACTCACAATATGGAAGAGGCTGAATATCTGTGTAACCGTATAGGGATTATGGAAAAGGGTGAATTGGTTGCGCAAGGTGAGCCGCAAGCACTAATTTTGGAGTACGCGCCCGAGCCGCCAGAGGCGCCTTTACACGGCAATTTGGAAGACGTATTCCTACACTTAACCGGCTCTGAACTAAGAGATTAATTATGCTATCTAAATTCTCGTTTTGGCCTTCGTTACTCTTGGCGCGAACCTTCTTGAAAATGTTTTTTCGCGATAAACAATCCATATTCTTTTCGGTGTTTTTCCCCATTATTTTCATGTTGGCGCTGGGTTTGCGCGGGGGTAATCAGGGCGATGTAATTACGATAGGCTTGATAAACCAAAGTCAATCAACTATTGCTGAAGCATTGCAGCAACGTATTCAATCGGACGCGCATTTTAAAGTGATAGTCTCTAATAGAGATGATTTGTTGATTCTATTAGCTTCACGTGAAATCGCGGCCATTGTGACGATTCCGGCTAGCATGAAAAATCTAGACAGCGAGAATACGTTAAGCGTGTTGATAGATTCAGCTCAACTTGGCGCTGCGCAAGAAGCCCTGCAGAGTGTTAGGCAGCGTACAGTTGAAATCGAACGTGATTTACGAGGGTTGAAGCCCGCTTTGGCTCTTGATGTCACTGATGTACAGACCCGAAATTTGCGTTACATTGATTTTCTATTGCCGGGTCTATTGGCGTTCTCGATTATGCAGATTAGTATTGCCGGTAGTGGTTATAATTTAGTGGAATATCGCCGTAAAGGTATATTAAAGCGCTTGTTTGTTACGCCCGTTCGTCCTATCGATGTGATCTTGGGTTTGGTAGGAGCACGGTTGTTGCTTGTTATGTTGCAGATTACATTTTTGCTTATTGTCGCGACGCAATTTCTAGGTATTCAAATACTTGGGTCGTTGTTTAGTGTCTATTTTGTTGCGGCAATAGCAGGGGCCATTTTTTTAAGTTTGGGTTTTGCTTTGGGAAGTATCGCGAAGACGCAGGCGTCGATTCAGGCTTTGGGAAATTTGGTCATATTTCCACAGATGTTGTTTTCGGGCATGTTCTATCCGATTTCGTCATTACCCGAATTTATCCAACCAATTGCAAATATTCTGCCTTTAAGCTTTGTTGCCAATGCCATGCGTGATTTGGTGGCCGATGGGACGTCTTTGTTTTTATTGTGGCCAGATTTATTAGGAATGGCCGTTTGTTTGGCGCTGGCTCTAGTTCTGGCGACACGCTTATTTGTATGGCGTGATGTTGCGGGTGATTAACGAGTCCGGTCATTAAATTAAGACTGTATTTAGAGTATAACTCAAAGCCTGAGCGTATTTTTCAACGCCAGTTAATTAGTGTGTATCCATAAATAGGCTCTGCTATGTAGAGGTTTTAATCGCTACCTGCCAACACTAGATTTAGTTGTTGGCAGTAAATGGGCGTCTGTATCTAGTAGCGAAACCCCGACAATTTTTATTTTCCCCGGGCGACGCGCCCATTAGTGGATGAAGACATTGTTTAATGTCTTGGCATAAGCATAAGCATAAGCATAAGCATAAGCATATGAATATTAGCTTTTGCTATAAACTTCTTGGTGTTAGGTTCTTTGTGTTCGACCCTTAGTGTTAGGCCCGAAGTTTCGGGCCCTAGTACCGTGTCATAATGCTTACTTTTAGTATTAGATCCCTGTGTCGTCTTCGCAGTTTAATCGCTCGCTTGAATAGCGGTAAGTGCAATCGTATAAAGAATATCCTCAACTAGTGCTCCGCGACTTAAATCATTCACTGGTTTACGTAAACCCTGTAGCATCGGACCAATACTGACGACATTGGCCGAACGTTGAACCGCTTTGTAGGTGGTATTCCCGGTGTTTAAATCAGGGAATATAAATACGGTAGCTTTTCCTGCTACTGGGCTGTTAGGTGCTTTCTTAGCGGCAACAGTCGCTACACTCGCGGCATCGTATTGTAGTGGTCCATCGATAATAAGGTCCGGTCGCTTTTCTTGCGCAATTCTAGTGGCTTCACGTACCTTATCAACATCGTGTCCTTGTCCACTTTCCCCCGTACTATAGCTAATCATCGCAATGCGCGGTTCGATTCCCATTGCTGCGGCAGAATCTCCAGACTGAATGGCAATGTCGGCTAATTGTTCGGCATTAGGGTCTGGGTTCACGGCGCAATCAGCGTAAACAACCACTTGCTCTGGCAGGCACATAAAGAATACTGACGATACAATATTACTATCGGGGTGCGCTTTAACTAGCTGTAATGCAGGTCGTAAAATCGCTGCAGTAGTATGCACAGCACCGGCAACTAAGCCGTCTACTTCGCCCAGGGCTAACATAACCGTTGCTACGACAATTGGGTCTTCGAGCATAGACGCCGCGATGGGCGAAGTGACTCCTTTATGTTTACGCATAGCGACGAGTGTATCGACATATTTGTGCCCGACAATTAACGGGTCATATATTTCTAGGTTGCTGGGTAAAGCAAGCGACAAGCTTTCGGCTGTTTTTTCAATAACGCTTCTATCTCCGAGCAGTACGCAGCGTGCGATGCCTTTCTCGTGACAGGCAATAGCGGCTTGAATTGTTCGAGTCTCTTCACCTTCAGGAAGAATAATACGCTTGTTGGATGCGCTAGCGCGTTGAACCAATTGATAACGAAAGGCCGCGGGTGATAAATGCGGTGAGCGATGTACGGCTGCGTGCTCGACTAACCATTCAATATCTACCTTGCCGGCAACGTCATCCATAACACGCTCAATTCTAGGTAAATCATCCGGAGGGACATCCGCGCCAAAATGATCCAGATTTCGGGCGGTACGAATTGTATTGTCGTTGGTGACGTAAATAGGTAAGCCTGAATCGAACGCGCTTTCGCATAAAGACAAAATCTTTTCGTTGGGGCGATAGCCGCCGGTCAATAGAAGACCTGCGAGCGGAATACCTTTTAGTTCGGCCATGCAAACAGCAAGAACGATATCTTGCCTGTCGCCGGGTGTTACCACTAACGTTCCGGCGGTAAGTGTATCGATCACGTTGGGTAATGTTCGGGCGCAAATTGTTACGCTTAGCACGCGTCGTTCTAAATCAGGTGAATCGTTAAGTGGCGTTGTTTGAATGTGTCGAACGATATCCAATATGCGTGGAGCCAATAAGCTTGGGTTCCACGGTATTTGGCCCAAGCAACGAAAAGCGCCATCGTAGCGTTTGAATACAGGAAGGTTCGCGAGGTCTTGCTGTTGCTCAGTATCGTCTTCATCGTATACAACAAGATCTTCATCGGTGACTAAGGGGCGCTGATGTTTTTTTGGAGCGCCAACTTTATTGAGTATGCAGCCTAAAATATTATCGCTACGTGCACCACCGTACAATCGGCTGGTGAGCTTTATTTGCTGACTGAATTCTTTCGGTGCAAGGTCATTTTGTGCTCCTACTAAAATGATATCGCTATCTAAAGTTGTAGCCATAGCTGTGTTGAGCTGAATAATAAACGGCATGTCATCCTGTGGCACCAAGCCTTCGACGATTACGACATCGGCATCGTTTGAACTACTTTGACAAATGCGAACGACATCTTGCATTAATTCATTTATTTGGCCATTGATAAGCGATTCACGTGCACTATCCAGTGAGATTGATTTTTGTGACTGTGAGTTAAATAGTACATCTACAAAATGTAGCGATGGATCTTCGTTACTCTCTTGCGTCGAATCTTGTGTTGAGTGTTGTGCAGAGTGTTGTGCAGAGTGTTGTGCGATCGGCTTACAAAATGATACGCGGGTACCGACTTGGTCAAATGCGCGCAGTAAGCCTACACAAACAGAGGTAAGGCCAGAATGTTTGCCAATCGGCGCGATAAAAAAAAACTTTTTCATGATCTAAGCTTCCGCCGTCGTGTTTGTTAGTGCTTGTGTTTCTTGCGCTATCATGAGTTCTTCTTGCGTTTGAATAACTAAAACCGGTTTAGAATCAATTGTCGAAACCTTGGCGTTATTTTTACGACCATGGTTTTTATTGTGTTCGTGATCGATGTTAAAGCCGAGCAAGGATAGCTGTTCAGTTACTCGAGCGCGAATTGCGGCAGAATTTTCACCGATACCACCGGTAAATACCACGGCATCTACACGGCCCAAACTGACAGCAAGTGCCCCGACCGTTTTCGCTAAACGATAGCAAAATATATGGATCGCTAGCTCAGCTTGCTCGTTGCCCGCTTCGGCTGCTTCCATCAAACTGCGCATGTCATTGCTGAGCTCTGATATGCCCAGTAATCCACTGTGTTTATTCAACATAGCATTGACGTCGGCCGCGCTGTAACCGAGTTGATCACAGAGGAAGTGTGGAATCCCAGGATCTATATCACCAGATCGTGTACCCATGCACAAACCTTCTAGTGGCGTTAGCCCCATGCTGGTATCGACGGATTGCCCGTTGCGGACGGCTGTTGCGCTACACCCATTACCCAAGTGCAGTGTGATTATGGCGTTGTTATCTTGGGTAAGTTCAAGCACTTTGATGGCTTGTTCACTGACGTATCTATGGCTGGTGCCATGAAAGCCATATCGACGTACGCTGTGTTCGCGATAAAGCTTATACGGAAGTGGGTAGATGTACGCATGTTTGGGTATGGTTTGGTGAAAGGCGGTATCAAATACGGCAACCTGTGGAACACTGGGTAGGGCTTTCATTACCAGCTCTATACCAAGGATATTGGCTGGGTTATGCAGTGGCGCAAGCTTTGAGCATTGTTCAATTTTTTTGATGACGTCAGCATCGATGACGACAGACGCTTTAAAAAATTCAGCGCCATGCACAACGCGATGGCCAACGGCACTAATGCGGTCTATCAAGTTTAATGCTTTGAGGGCTTTAAATATATCTCCTAAGGCCCGACTATGCGCTTTACCCTCTAGGTCGATACGCTGAGACTGTTTGTTATTGCTCCACGAGAGTTCGGCGCCATCAGCGCCAAGACGTTCGGCAGTACCTTCGAGCAAGCGAGAATGTTTAAGCGCATCAAAAACAATGAATTTTAACGACGAGCTGCCGGAATTAATTACGAGAGTCAGGGGGCTAGTTTGCAAAGTTCTACCTTGGGAAATATCAACGTGTACTAAAAGATGCTGGCGGGAGTCATCCATCTATGAGGGTAAATTGTAACGCGCTTATGCTTCTGCGCCATGATACATATCAAAGCGCAGGAATATATACCCTTTAGACAACATCTAAAGAGCATAGGCGGAGCGAAACACCCAAACTATATTCACTATAAGGCGGTAGATTTCAAGAGAGTTGTCGCCTAATGTGTAAAAATTATACCGCCTGACTTTCCACTATCTTACTTTTCCCTTTTTCGGGGTTGAGGTGAACTTCATCAATATAATTCCAATTTCTAATGTC
>JBLIMQ010000122.1:0-12786 GCA_047638775.1 Flavobacteriales bacterium | reverse complement strand
AATGCGCGTCGGGCTCACGAAAAAACTCAACAAAGAACCGAAATGCCCCATACATCATCATCCCCAACGCCGCCACAGCTGCACGCGGTCGAGGCTTACGGGAATACCAAAAAAGTATTATGAAAAGTACAACACCCTCCAAGGCCGCCTCATAGAGCTGCGATGGGTGCCGCACCAAGGCTTCAGGAACCTCTGCAGGAAAAACCACCCCCCACGCAACATCTGTTTCACGCCCCCATAGCTCCTGCCCAATAAAATTTCCTATACGGCCAAAAAATAACCCTAGCGGAGCTAACGGTGTTAAATAGTCCATAACATCAAAGAAGTTTTTATGTGTTTTACGCGCGAAGAACAGCATTGCCGATAAAACGCCCAGCATACCGCCGTGAAACGACATGCCGCCCTCCCAAACACGGAATAACCACAAAGGGTCTTCCATAAAGGCGGGGAGATTATAAAAGAACACATATCCAACGCGCGCGCCGACAATAAGCCCCATGGCGCCATAAAAAATAAGATCTTCTATTTGCTTACGTTCAAATAAGGCGCCCTCAGGCTTAGTTCGATATACCCCCAGGGCCCACGCGCTAACAAAACCAAATAAATACATCAAGCCATACCAGTGAACTTGAAGCGGACCAAAACCCAATAAAGGGCCAATTTCAATGGCCACGGGATCAAACTGAGGGTGAACCAACATGGATTAAACTCTCCTAACGAAATTTACAAATAAACGAAATAATAACTAACCTGCACCAAAAGAGGTGCGAGAGAAAGCTTACATGATGAAGTTTTACGGAATTAATGGTGACCCGGCATCAAGACGCATAACACGCGTCAAACCGACTTTACGGAAGGTACTTTCCAAACAGCGATTAATAGACTCTGCATCAGGCAAATTGATAACTTCCTTCAACAAGGCCTGAGCCTGAACCATAGTAATCGAACGAACAACGGACTTAACTTTCAATAAGTTTGTCGCGTTCATTGACAAAACGTCATAACCCATAGCAATCAGCAGCAAGGCGCCGGCAGGGTCGCCAGCAAGCTCTCCACAGATGCCAACACTCACACCCATTCCATCAACATCCTGTACGACCTGATATAGCGCGCGCAGAACGGCTGGATGCATAGAATCATATAAGTCGGCAACACGAGGATTGTTGCGATCCACCGCCAGTATATACTGAGTTAAATCATTACTTCCGACCGATAGAAAGTCAACACGTTCGGCCATCTCGCGCACCTGATAAACTGCAGCAGGAACTTCAATCATAACCCCTATCGGCGGCATACGAACCTGATAACCCTCTTCAAGAAGCTCATCATAGGCGCGATAAATCAAAAGTTGCGCGACTTCCAATTCTGGCACGTTTGAAACCATTGGCAGCATAATACGTAGGTTACTTAAACCTTCGCTCGCCTTGAGCATCGCTCGAATTTGAGATAAGAAAATCTCAGGATGATCTAACGTAACGCGGATCCCACGCCAACCCAGAAAGGGGTTGTCCTCAGAAATAGGAAAATAAGGCAAAGACTTATCACCACCAATATCGAGCGTACGCATCGTTACGGGTTTCGGAGCAAACGCCTGCAATTGCTCTCGGTATACCTGCCTCTGCTCTTCCTCACTAGGAAAGCGATCACGTAACATAAAGGGGATTTCAGTTCGATACAGCCCAACACCTTCCGCCCCACGCTCGAGCGACAACATAGCATCAGCCATCAAACCGGTATTTACCCATAAGGCGACTCGCGACTTATCGGTTGTCTCACAGGCTAGATATTTAATGCTCTCTAAGCCAGCAACAAGCTCTTTATCCTCTGTAAGGATAGATTCGTAGTGCTTGCGTACTCGTTCACTAGGATCGCTATAAACAGCGCCGCGATAACCATCAACAACAAGCTCATGACCATCTAAATGGGTAAAGGGCAAATCGACAGCCCCCACTACGGTTGGAATACCGAGAGATCGCGCAAGAATAGCAATATGAGAGTTGACTGAACCACTCAATGAGACAACGCCCACTAAGCGCTCGACAGGAACTTCTGCCAAATTTGACGCAGTTAGATCTTCACCAACTAGAATTGTATTTAGAGGGTAGTCCAGAACTTTTACGGAGGACTGCTGCAAATATGCAAGTACGCGACTCCCCAAATCTCGAACATCTGATGCACGCTCACGTAAATAAGCATCATCCATTCGTGAGAAGACATTAATATGCGCGAGAAGAACTTTACTCCAAGCATGCTGAGCAGTATAACCTGCGCGAATAGTTTCGGAGACTTCACCGCCAAGAGCTGTATCGTCAAGCATGCCTATATAGGCATCAAACAAGGTCCGCTCTTCTTTATTTAAATGCCCCTCAAGCTGCCCAGTTAACTGCTGTATATCTTTGCGAACAGAGGCCAAACTATTATTGAGCAGCTCGATTTCTGCGTCGACATCATCGGAGCGCTGAACAGGAACCGCATTTAAATCGGCCAACGGTGAAACAACAACACAATGCCCGATAGTAACGCCAGGCGCCCCAGCAACACCAAGGAAACGCGCCTCTGTATTGGCGCTAATGGCCGCCAGACCACCTGTTGCCTCAGCGTGAGCAATGACGCCCGACAACTGAGCCGACATAGTAATTAAAAAAGCTTCCTCACCCTCATCAAAGCGGCGGTTTTCTTTTTGCTGAACAACCAATACACCCAATACTTTCCGATGATGGATGATCGGCACGCCCAGATAAGCACTGTATTGCTCTTCGCCCGTCTCGGGAAAGTATAGATAACTGGGATGCTTTTCGGCGTCATTTAGATTGATTGGCTCTTCACGGCTGGCAACCAAACCAACCAAACCTTGACCTCTAGCCATTGAAACTCGACCGACAGCCTTGGCATTTAGCCCCTCACTTGCCATCAATACAAATTCTTCCCGCTTATTCCGCAGATATACCGAACAAACATCGGCTTCCATAGTGGTGCGAACACGGGCCACTATGATGTCCAAAACTTCGCGCAAATTTGGCGCGGAATTAACTTCTTGAACAATTCTACGAAGGGATTCGAGCATCACTACGCTTGCGCCTCAGCTGACTGATCAGCGCTTACAGGCTTATGACGCTCGGCAAATACACGATTATAGATAGGGGCCAACTCTTTTAGAGCCTTGCGGTAAACTTCACGCTTAAACGACACAACGCTAGACACTGGAAACCAATAACTCACCCAGTCCCAAGTATCAAACTCAGGTTTTTCGCAGGCATCGAGCTTGATGTTTTTTTCAGTCGTCAGCAACTCAAGCAGAAACCATTTCTGTTTCTGCCCAATACACTGAGGTTCTTTCGAACGAATATACTTTCTAGGTAATCGATAACGTAACCAACCACGCGTAACACCTAGAATTTTAACGTCATCAGCACTCAAGCCAACCTCTTCCGTTAACTCACGAAACAGTGCTGCCTCAGGTGATTCATTCTGTTTAATACCGCCCTGGGGGAATTGCCAAGCATCTTGCCCGCCTATGCGACGGGTCCAGAGCAATTGCCCGTGACTGTTTACAAGTACTATCCCGACATTTGGCCGAAAACCATTTGCGTCAACCACGCCAGCCTCACACTATTTATTGTTACAATTATTAAAGCTCTCAGTTCATACCCATATTAAAGGGGTAAACTGATGGTGAGCACAGCGACAATATCGCGCCCAAAGGGACTGATTATGGCTCTTTGCGCCCATTATTTCATAAAACTAACAAGATCAGCAATTCACAATACCTGAGGTAAGCCCTTGAGCCTAGCCATTTTTGACTTAGACAACACTCTTATTGCCGGTGACAGTGACCACGGATGGGGCGAATTCCTTATTGAGCGAGGGCATGTTAGTGCCGAAGAACACAAACATCGCAATGACGGCTTCTATCAAGACTACCAAAACGGTACGCTGGACATTCGAGAGTACCTCGAGTTTGCACTTGCCCCATTAAGTCGATTCGACATGAGCAAACTCGACGAACTACATAGTGACTTTATGCGTGAAAAAATAGAGCCAATCATATTAAACAAGGGCCTTGAACTGATCGAAAGGCACCAGCAAGCTGGCGATACCCTATTAATTATTACGGCAACAAACAGCTTTGTGACCAAGGCCATAGCAAAACGTCTAGGAATCGATAATATTCTTGCAAGTGAAGCCGAGATCAAAAACGGACGCTATACCGGCAAACCGATTGGCACTCCTACCTTTCAAGAAGGAAAAGTAGAGCGCCTAAATGAATGGCTGGGCACTGCTGGGGAATCACTAAAAGGTAGTTACTTCTATAGCGATTCGGCCAATGATTTGCCATTGCTCGAACAGGTAGATAATCCTTTTGCGGTGGATCCCGATGAACGGCTTAGCCAAATTGCGCAAGCCAGGAGCTGGCCAATTATCAGCTTACGCCGCTAATTAGTGCCCACCCATAAATGACTCGTCGCAAGCGGGAGATAAAAACTGTCAGATTTGCATTACTAAATATTGGTGCTTACTTATCGCAAACAACTAGTTTTAGCCGTGCGAAAATGGCAGCTTAAAGCTTTGCCCAGCAGAGCCCTACTTATGGATGAACACTAATTAGTCATGTGAGCTCAAAACCATATGAACTTAGACATAACTTATTACTAGGACAGATTATGCAAGCTGCATCTCCGCGCAAAATTCTAAAGCTGCGGCCGCTTACGAGCATTTACCTAGCTCTAGCGACTTGCGCCACCGTGTTACTGTCCTGCGACAACAAAAACACCGAGACTACACCTTCGACCGAGGCACCCGCCAGCACGCATAGGGTACAACCAAACAATACGAGTGAAAAACTTTGGTCGAACATCAATGAAGTCGTCAACCAAGCAAGCAGCAGCGCTACTGCGCTCAGCAACAACGTTGACCAGCTATTAAATACACCTTCAGCTCAAACACTCGCCGCCGCACAACAACAATGGAAAGCGCTAGAACCGAAACTTCACGCCTTAAACTACCTATTCCACCTTAATCACAGTGGAGTAGAGCAGCTTTCGAGCATCAATGACCTTGAGTTCCGCCTTCTCGCTCACCCCATTCAACCGGGCTATTTAGATAGCTATGGAGATTATAAATTCTCTGGCCTTGTCCATGATATTGGCACAACAATAAGCGCCGAAACACTTATAGAGCAACATGGGTTTTCCGATGCAGAAGAAGCTGTTCTAGGCTTATACCCGCTTTACTACACACTTTTCGGGGAGCATAGCTCTCGCCAGGTAGAGGATTTTTTGCGGCAAGAAAGTTTATCAACAGAGCAAAGCGCCAACAAGCTCAACAACATCGAAGAAATCGCAAGCAATCGGCGCAGAAACCTGCTGCTCGCTCAACAAAAACAGCTCAACAACGATATCGAAACACTTACTCATAGCCTCGACAACTCAAATCCCGACCGCCTGACTCAGCGCTGGCGAGAAATAAACAGCGTGCAACAAAACCATATAGTCTTAAACGCACTTAGACATGCGCTTGCCGAAGCCATTGTTAAACTTGTCGACATCCAAAAACACACTCAAACACATGCCCAAGAAGAAAGAACAGAAGAGGAAATCCTACCGTCAATTAAGCCCACGGAGCAATTGGAGCCCTATGAAGGCGGAGTGCGAATTGACATTAACATCGCGCAACTCGAATCCCTTCAAGCCGGTCTCAACTACCTTGAACCAAGCAAGCGAGAAAACGCACTAAGCCTGCTCGCGACGAGCACTCAAGCATTAGAGAACCTCGATGGAAAAACTCTCAGCACCGAGAAGGCTTTAGCCGAATCTTATTCTGCGCTAAACGAGTTAAGCAAAATTCTTCGAGAATAACAAAATGAGTACACTTGGCTTAAGCCTGCTTAGCAGGCCGTATAGACGACTTAAACAATTCCAGATACTGGTCTACACTTAAGTCTATTACCATTGATGATGCCATTATGAGCGCAGACCTCAGCACAGAACAGATACAGTCCATCCTTCAGGGCATCACTATCCCACCCCAACCCCAAGTGATGGTCGATCTTCAGATGGAGCAACTAAACCCCAGTTGCGACATTCGCGAAATATCTCGCCTCATTAGCCAGGATGTAGGCCTTTCCGGCAGCATTCTAAAAACTGTCAACTCGCCGCACTTCAAACACACCAATACCATCACATCTATAAATCAAGCTGTGAATTTATTAGGAGTGAACTCTGTCGTAAACTTGGTGAATGCGCACTCAATTCGCGGAGCGCTAACCGACGACGACATCATTGCTCTTGGGCGCTTCTGGGATAACGCCATGGAGATCGCCATGGCCTCGACGGTAATCGCCAAACAAATCGGCTTTCCCCATCACGATGAGTCATACACACTAGGATTATTCCACAACTCTGGGATCCCACTACTACTGTCACGATTTAAAAACTATCTTCAAGTACAACAGGGCGCATACGGGTGTAAACACCGCCGTATTACCGATTATGAAAATGAGATGATCAGTACCAACCATGCCGTGGTTGGCTATTACATCGCTAAGTCATGGAATCTGCCGGCTTATTTGTGCGAAGCCATTCACGAGCACCATCACGTACAGAAAACCTTCAGTGAAGGAGAAAGTGATAGCCGCAAAAAAACTCTTTTAGCTATATTAAAAATGGCCGAGCACTGCTGTGCAAGTTATCGCGTTCTAGGCAACCAGCAAAATGATATCGAGTGGGAGAAAATCGAGGAAACCGTATTAATATACTGCGGGTTAACCGCGTACGATTTTGAAAATATGAAGGAGCAAGTCGCAGAGCTAGGTCTAGGCAACGCCGATTACTATACTAGATAGTGCACTAGATAGTGCACTAGATAGTGCACTAGATAGTGCACTACTTGGTGCGAAACAAGCCTATAAATCACAGAAATTTAGCCGCACGCTTTAGGTAGAAGCACCGATAGACCATGTCCGTTAAGTGATGACCGCCAGACCATCACAATCACAATCACAATCACAATCACAATCACAATCACAATCAAGCTATGATAATTAATCTATGACCGCATAAGCACGACATACCAATTAATCTTCGATACTTGCAGTATATGCCTCAGCATCCATAGCATCTTCTAATTCATGCAAATCACTCGGCTTAACTCTAAAAAACCAACCATCATCAAATGGTGAGCTATTCACAGTCTCCGGAGCTTCTTGCAACGCTTCATTTACAGCAACAACTTCCCCAGATATAGGTGAAAATATATCGGATGCCGCTTTCACCGACTCAACTACGCCAGCCTCTTCACCCGCATTAACTTCAGCGCCAACCTCAGGACATTCGACATAAACTACATCACCTAAAGCTTCCTGAGCATGATCGGTAATGCCAACGACAACCGTGCCATCATCTTCAATACGCGCCCATTCATGACTTGAAAGATACTTAATATTATCTCGGATTTCGCTCATAACTTTTACCTTAAAAATTCGATTAAAAATTCCATTAAAAATTTAGCCAGAAGCAGATTCCAGCTGAATATTTAACTAACTTAAATTCATCTAGCTATTCTAGAATACTTTTTTGCCCTTGCGAATAAAACAAGGCTGCACAATCTCTACACTAAGCTCTCGACCGCGTACTAATGCATGACATTTGCCCAAAAACTCAACCGGAACGCGCGCCAACGCAATGGAAATACCCAAGCTTGGAGAGAAGGTTCCACTGGTAATAAGCCCTGAGCCGCCTTTACCACTACAAATAACCTCCTGACCTGCGCGTAGCACACCCTTACCTTTCATAATTAAGCCGACAAGCTTGTGTGTCAGCCCAGCTTCAAGCTGCTGCTGCAGAGGCACACGGCCAATAAAATCACGCGACTCATCCGCAAAGCTAACAGTCCAAGCCATATTGGCCAAAAGAGGGGATATCGTCTCGTCCATTTCGTGTCCATACAAATTCATTCCAGCTTCCAAGCGCAAGGTATCACGAGCACCTAGCCCGCAAGGCTCTACTCCGGCATCGAGTAAATCCTGCCAAAAGCCTTCTGCCAAGCTCGAGGGCAATAAAATTTCGAAACCATCTTCTCCGGTATAGCCTGTGCGAGCAACAAAAAATACAGCGTCGGAACGCGCCATGTCCTGCCCATAAAAAACACCCAAAGCATTAACAGCCTGAGAGTCAAATAGGCCTGCAATAACACGCTCAGCTTTTGGCCCTTGGACAGCTATCATCGCAAACTCTTCTCGCTCTTTAATCTCAACACTGTACCCAGTCGCTTGCTCACCAATCCATGCGAGATCCTTTTCACGCGTCGCACAATTTACGATCAAACGATAGCCATCAGGCATGCGGTAGACAATTAAATCATCAATAACACCCGCTTCGTGATTAAGCATTCCGCTATACAGCGCTTTACCCACTTTAGCTTCAATTTTCGAGACATCGTTTGCAAGTAACCGGCGTAAAAAAGGCGTCACATCACTGCCGGTAACATCCACTACGGTCATATGTGAAACATCGAACATACCGACAGCAGTGCGCACAACATGGTGCTCTTGGATTTGCGAGCCGTAATGAAGCGGCATATTCCAACCACCAAAATCGACCAACTTACCACCTGCGCGCTTATGCGCATCGACTAACGCCGTTTCTTGCAACATCTAAATCACACATATATAGGAATTTGCCGCGCATTGTATACGCTTCAGGCTCGTTGGGAAATGGGCATTGGTCGCTCAATGATTAACGCCAACACCCCTAGCAGGATCTCGAACATTCCCCCATAATCCCAGCCCCTTAATCGCTTTCACATTTCAGCTTATGAGCGCATCAGATTTCGACTTTGCAACACTATTACTGAATTGGTTTGATCAACATGGACGTAAGAACCTGCCGTGGCAAAAACCCTTATCGGCTTACAGGGTCTGGCTTTCTGAAGTTATGCTGCAACAGACTCAAGTTGATACTGTAGTCCCCTACTTCGAACGATTCCTAAAACGCTTCCCTAAGCTCGAAGATCTGGCAAAAGCCGAACAAGACGAAGTTTTACACTTGTGGACAGGGCTCGGTTACTACGCGCGCGCGCGCAATCTACATAAATGCGCGCAAATCGTTCAAGAGCAACATAACGGCCAATTCCCACAAACACAAGAAGCCTTAGAGCAACTTCCCGGTATCGGGCGATCTACAGCAGCGGCCATCGCAAGCATCGCATTTGGCCAAGCAAGTGCAATACTCGACGGAAATGTTAAGCGCGTTTTAGCGCGCTTTCATGCCGTAGAAGGCTGGCCCGGCAAAGCCCCTGTACTTAAAACACTGTGGCATGCAGCAGAGGAAAAAATGCCCTCGCAGCGCTGCGGCGATTACAGCCAAGCCATTATGGATTTGGGGGCTACGCTCTGCACACGCTCACAACCCGCCTGCGAACGATGCCCAATGAATACGGGGTGCTCCGCGTACGCACAAGGGAGAAGCACCGACTACCCAAATAAAAAGCCCAAAACGCATAAACCGACCAAGCATTGTAAAATGCTCATTATCTATAACCCTGACGGTGGCATCTTTTTAGAGCAGCGGCCCAGCAATGGCATATGGGGTGGACTCTGGAGCTTACCAGAGCTTGAAATAGACGCTGACGAAAGCCAATACTTAGCCAAACGGTTTGGCGTCACACACAAAGTATTGCGACTCGAACAGATTAAACATGTATTTTCCCACTACACACTAATGATCCAGCCGATAAAAATCCAACTCAAGAAAACACCAGCACAAGTTTCCGAAAGTGAGACTTCGCTTTGGTATAGAATAGACTCGCCGCAAAAGATTGGACTTGCAGCTCCTGTTAAGAAACTATTGCACAGCTAATATTGCACAGCTAATTAGAGCACTAGTCACGGCATTTATGTAAATTGACTTGCACCGATTAAGTACACCAGACATCACGAGAACAACCATGAGCCGAACTGTAACCTGTCGTAAATACAAAAAAGAACTCCCTGGCCTATCGGCCCCGCCGCTGCCTGGCCCAATGGGAGAAGAACTATTTAAAGAAGTTTCTTCTCTAGCGTGGCAAGAATGGCTAGAGCACCAAAAAATGCTTATCAACGAAAAGCAGCTCAACTTAATGGACCTGACGGCTCGAAATTACCTCAAAGAACAGATGAAAAGCTTCCTATCTGGTGAAAATTTCGACGAAATAGAAGGATATGTAGCACCAAGCGATTAATGTTAAAATATCAGCTTGACTCAAAGCCCTTCAGCGGTTTTAATACGCGCCTCGTTTTGATAGAGAACATTCTTCAAACGATATGCCCAGATAGCTCAGTCGGTAGAGCAGGGGATTGAAAATCCCCGTGTCCCTGGTTCGATTCCGGGTCTGGGCACCACAAATCTAAAGGCCTGCATGCAAATGCAGGCCTTTTTTGTTGCTACCCCATCTAGATGATTCAGCGGACTCCAGCCTACTTGCAATCAATTCATTAGTGTTTTTCGGCCCCTCAAGTGGCCTCCCATGAACTATTAAAGCGCCCGCACAGCATAACCCCGAACTGGAGAAGCAAACACGCCGACCAGCCCAATAATGCGCTATACTTCAACGTAAAGCCGGTCAATATCGATAACCTCTAGGCCATAAAACGACATTCAAAAATGCATTTAACGCTGCCCCAAATAGGCGCAAATATCTTAGGCTTGATATACACTACTTTTTTGGTGCTAAGCTACTGCGCCCTGCTATTTATCCCGCCCAGTAACGCCTTCGCGGCAACTATCGTTACGGTTACCAAAGCAGATTCACTTCTCATAGAATACCGTAACGCTTTGATTGAGCTTAGCTTGGAAAAAAGTCATAAAGAATACGGTGACTTTGAGTTTCAATATATTCATATACAGCCAAGCGGCGAACGCACTTCTCGTTTAATTAAACTCGACAAATATAAAAATTTGATCATGGGGCATGGGGTAACCACTGAACTTATCGCAGATAAAGGATTAAAATTTCTAGACTACCCCATATACCAGGGCGTTCTCGGTTATCGCGTTTGTTTTACCTCTAAATCAGCCGAAAAAACGGCAAGTAAAGCTAACAATTTGAAGTCTATCCAAGACTTAAAATTTTTGGTTGGCTTACATTGGTCCGATACAGCGATTCTTGAGCACAACTTAATTGATATAGAAGTTGGAGCAAAACACTCTGCACTATTCGAAATGATCGCTCGTCAACGTGCGGATCTTTTCTGCCGAGGAATAAATGAAATTAAAACCGAAGCCGAAGGCATGGGTAAAAAACTTAAACTAACAGTAAACAAAAGCTTTTACCTGCAATATGACAATCCAATTGTATTTACCAGTTCGATTAATAGCACCATACTCGAACGAATCAATATAGGTATCAAAAACGCACAATCCGATGGATCACTACTCCGACTATGGAAAAAATATTTTGGTGAAAGTATTCGCTATGTAGATTTAGAAAAACGGAATCTAATACGCCTAGAGACACCTTACAACCATCTATTTTCAGACCGGATGCGTCAGGAATTAACAGAATCCAAGCATTACTTTAAGGTGTCAGAAGAGGATACTAATGATAGCAAATTACGAGTCCCAACGACCCTATTTAAGACAGAATAAAACTTCAATACTTTTCCTATCAGCTGCAAATAAAAACCCTTTTTTACGTATCTAACTCAGTCCGAACAACCTTAAGGATTTCATCTCTCGTATAAGGTTTTTTTAATCTATTTTCGATAAGTCGGGGCTCTAACCCTTCGCTATCTAAGTCCTCAGCTAAATAACCACTACACATAACTATCGCTAGATCAGGGTAGCGCTTATTCACAATTCTTGACAATTCAAACCCATTCATGGCCGGCATTACTACATCCGTTAACATTATTGAAAACGTCATTTCATCCAAGGCTTGCAATGCTCCAGCAGCACTATCCGTCGCCACAACGGTATAGCCGGCCTCAATTAATATATCACTCGCCACCTCTCGCATACCAGGCTCGTCGTCAACAACAAGAACAGATTATCTAGACCCAGAATTAGAATCGCGTGCGCGCTCATAGTCCAACGAAATCGACGTATCATCTTTAACGTTGACTTCATCAATTTTCAACTCAGTTCGAGGGAATAAAATTTTAAACTGCGTGCCGTGCCCAGGCTTGGAATACACATTAACAACGCCCTCACTACGCTCAATAAAGCCATAGACCTGACTTAAGCCCAAACCTGTGCCATTACTTCCCTTAGTCGTAAAAAAAGGGTCAAATATTTGCGCCACAGTATGCGCATCCATTCCCCGCCCAGTATCAGAAACACTAAGCGCTATATAATTACCGCTAGTGATCTTAAGGGCATCCGCCTCGTGAGAATCTAGAAATTTATTCTGTAACTGAATGGTTATTTTCCCATCGCCATCAATTGCGTGTGTTGCGTTTATAGATAAGTTTAATAATGCGTCCTCAAGATCGTGCGGATCCAAATATACGGGACAAGGATTACAGTCAACATCTAACACAAGGGTAATACATGAACCGGCTGCTCTTTCGATGAGTGTTCGGCTAGACTCCAATGCATTTCGAGCGTCAATAGCTTTCGCTTCAGCCCGCTCTTGGTTTGTATACGATAATAATTTTTTGGTTAAGCTGGCACCGCGCTGACTTGCCCCCTGTGTCAGGATAGTTGTCGCATTTTTTAAAACTCTACACAGAGGGCGCAGCGAGTCATAAATGAAGAAGTTTTCTAGAGAAAAGAAGGAAGCTATCGTTAATCGATATCTGTGTAGTGGGTT
>JBLIMQ010000121.1:0-12811 GCA_047638775.1 Flavobacteriales bacterium | reverse complement strand
ATAGACAATGCTACCGAAACCTTGAGTTTGTAAAGCCATGATATCGTCAGCGTTAAATGAGGGGTCGAAATCGGAATCAAATGCAAACGAATGTACCACATGGTCAATTTTAAATCCGGACCTTACGATATCATCGATTAATTTTTGGTAATGGTCGGAATTCTCTGGAGAAATATGAAATTCGTTATCTGCAATTTTCG
The DNA here is from genome assembly GCA_047638775.1 of Flavobacteriales bacterium. Classification (GTDB taxonomy): domain Bacteria; phylum Pseudomonadota; class Gammaproteobacteria; order Pseudomonadales; family Cellvibrionaceae; genus Agaribacterium. The sequence continues at coordinate 12,611 of JBLIMQ010000121.1, read as the reverse complement.
TATAATCCGACGAAGCCGAAACTTGAATTACAGTTTGTTTATGGTCTTCTAATATTCCTGATAGAAATTGACTTTGTTCATTTACAAAAACTAACCAGGTGCTTTTAGTATCTAGCCCTACCTCAGGAAATTCGCTTTTTTTCCATGCGAATTTGTAGAGCCATTTAGCCGCATTTTTTTGCAACTTCTGATGGCTATATTCTATGGCTTCACATCGAAGTTGTTCGATATGAACCAAAGGCAATCCTTGCTCGTCATACACGACAACATCCGCAGAAAATGAATATTTACTTCTATGTGTGATGCGCGCATGACTCCAACTAAACGTTTCTTTAACCGGATTAATTAAATGACAACTTTTTATGCTCACGGGCAAGTATGCCTGGTCTCTCATATCAGCATCTTGTGCTGTTAGAGATAACGCCCCAAAGATTGAGTGCAGACTTGCGTCTAGCCATGTAGGGTGAAAACCGTAACCACTTTCGTCCTCTATACCTTCGATTTTAGCCAAACACTCATCATCGCCTTGATACATAGCAACTATGCGTTGGAACTTTGGACCATACCCAAACCCAATATACTCGAATAGTTTATACAGATAATCCGCCGGTATTTCGTTATCACAACGGCGCTGTATGGCATCAAGATCCCATACAGGTTGCAGAACACTGAGTTTTTTGTAACTTTTTGCACTGCAATGCTTATCCCATTCGGGTCGACTTTCTTGTTTTGAACTAATTACAAACCTGTTATTTTCTTCGACTCGACACTCAAGAGTGACTGCTTCTGATTCGGGAATGAATAAGGCTTTGTCTAGCGATAGATCGGAAACAACACAACTTTCACTTCCCCACTCCACATCGAGCGCTGCAGCGATCATTTCAATATAACCCGCGCCAGGAAATACAACCTCGTTCTGAATTTTATGATCCGCAAGATATGGATAGCGATCTAAGGTAATGGTTTGATTCCAAACCATGCTTGCTAAATCGAGTTGCTGACCAAGTAAGGGATGCTTTTTCCCTTTTGCAGCAACCATAGTCTGAGCCGAATACCCCTTACGAGTATTCATAGATATTTCTGACTCTGACCAACAGCTTATTCGTTGCCAAGGGTATTTTGGTAAACTAATGAATTTTCCTTTAGGCGTGAGATCCGACCAATCAAGTTCAAATCCGATCTGATACAGTTGAGTTAAATTCAGCAATAGATTATCTTTTTCCTTTTGTCCCCGGCGCAAACTGTGAACACTCAATGCTGATTTCCCTGCCGCAACCAGACATTCCTGAATTGCTCCACTTAGAACTGGGTGTGGCCCAATCTCTATTATTGGCGGTAATTCGTTGGACTCGTAGTTTTCACACCAATTAATAATCGATTTCGCAAAATAAACAGGAAATCTAACATTTCTCCACCAATAATCTGCATCCAGTTTCGTACCACAAATCTCGCTACCTGTCACTGTAGAAATAAACTTTATGGTTGTTTTTTGTGGCCGCAAATTTTTAAGCGCCTCAAGTAAATCCGCTCGTATCACCTCCATTTTTGAGCTGTGATACGGAACTTCAACTTTAAGAAAACGAGCAAAATGGTCCTTTTCAGCTAAACCCTTCTCAATCTTCTGTAACGCGATTTTGTCACCTGATAAGGTAACGCTCATCGGGCCATTTTCGGCCGCGATCGAAACCGTTTCCATTTCAACAGGAAAAAGCTCTAGTACCGTCTCTTTACTAACACCAACAGCCAACATCGCGCCAGTATCACGCATGCGGCTTTGTAATTGACTGCGGTAATATGTCAGAGTTACAGCATCTTTAAATGTCAGTGCGCCCGCAACGTGGGCGGCCGCAATTTCTCCTACAGAATGTCCCAATACCGCAGAGGGTTTAATGCCCCAACTTTCCCATAGCGCCCACAATGCAACTTGTATTGAAAATATTGCAGGTTGAGCCACTGTTGTATCTTGAATTCGAGAATCATCTTCAGATTTTTCCAACTCATCAATCAACGACCATTTTGTTAATGGTTTAAAAGCCAGATCGCACGCCTCAATAACGTCTCTAAAAACTTTTTCTGTTTTTAATAGTTCCTGGCCCATAGACCACCACTGCGGGCCCATACCTGTAAATACAAATAACGGTTTTTGCGCCGAACTTGCTGTGTTCACCGGAGATAATTCGACGGGTTCATGACTAAAGCGATCTAATTGAGACTTCAAAGAGGTAATATTTTTAGCGGCAAAAGCTATTCGGTAGTCGTGATCAGCACGTCGCTCATTTAAGGTATAAGCCAGGTCGGCATAATTAGGTGTGTTTTCTTCTATATTTTTCGATGTTTGATTAACCAGCGCAGTTAAGGCTTCAGGTGAATGTGCAGAGAATTTAATTAGATGCATTCCCGATGCAGCGTCTTCGCTGAGTTCTAATTCCGAATGGTCACCCAAAATATCAGAAGTTTTCGGCGGCTCTTTAAGCAACACATGAACGTTTGTTCCTCCAAAACCAAAGGAATTAACACCTGCAATTTTATCACCGTCTTGCTGCCAATCTTCTGTCTCGGATAAAACTCTCAGCTGTAACGTATCTAAATCAATCTTAGGATTAGCTTTCTTAAAGTTAATATTACCCGGTATTTTACCGTGTTTGAGTACCAGCGCAGCTTTCAATAAACCTGCAACGCCCGATGCAGATTCTAAATGACCCATATTCGATTTGACGGAACCAATTACACAAGGCTTATCTTTATCTCGGCCCGAAGAAAGGACACGCCCAAGCGCATTTGCTTCGATCGGGTCACCCACTGGTGTACCTGTACCGTGAGCTTCAACATAACCAATATCACGAGCATGTAACCCTGCATTTTTTATGGCCGTTTTGAGCAAGTCTTCTTGCGCCTCACCGCTGGGTACAGAAATCCCGACAGTTCTACCATCCTGATTACACGCGGACGAAATCACAACAGAATGAATAGTATTTTTATCTTTAATAGCCTGCGCGAGCGGTTTCAACAAAACCATACCCGAGCCTTCACCGCGCACATACCCATTTGCCCTAGAATCGAACGAAAAGCAACGCCCATCTGGACTGAGCATTGACGCTTTGCTCATAGCAATGGTCATTTCGGGTTTAATAATAATATTGACGCCACCGGCTAAAGCCGAATCACATTCGCCATTACGAATGCTTTGGCACGCAAGATGTATTGCCAGCAATGATGATGAGCACGCAGTATCTACGCTCATACTTGGACCGCTTAAATTAAACGCATAAGAGATTCTGTTTGCGGCAATACTCATCGCAGTACCTGTACCGGTATGCGCATTTAAAAGATCACGTTCAGCAAGTTGAATATGTTGATAATCATGGATAAAAACGCCCGCAAATACTCCCGTTCTTCCTGCGCTTAATTTTTTCGGAGTCTCACCCGCATCTTCTATAGCTTCGTATGCCGTCTCTAAAAGAAACCTTTGTTGCGGATCAATATGCGCAGCCTCTCGCGGCAATATCTTGAAAAACTCTGGATCGAACTGATCAATATTATTAATAAATCCGCCGCGTGTCGCATAAGTTTTTCCCTGGGCTTTTGGGTCTTTTGCATACAGAGCATCCAAATCCCAGCGATCTTTTGGCACTTCAGTTATGGCGTCTATTCCATTTAACAGTCCTTGCCAATAGGACTCAACATCACAAATGTCGCCAGGAAATCGACATCCAGCGCCTATGATAGCGATCGGTTCTTGAGTCTTACTTGCCATGGTGTACTCCTGGTTATTCAATTATATGGATAATCGTCAAAACGACGATATATCAGAAATTAATGGACAAAAAGTGTCCGTCAAATATTATGGAATAAAATATTTTAAAGTATAAATCAGTATTTATTATGTGTTTAAGACGCGATAAAATATCGCTCTAAACTAATTCAAATGTTGTATTTCTTTGATGGGCCACTCCTGCTGATAAGTGGTATATACTTTTTCGTCCGTTAAATTGTGATAAAATTTCACTGGGACATTCCAGTTTTTTATACTGTGATGGCGGTTATGGTAAATAAGACCATTGACCAATACCCTACCCCACATAAACCGAAATAGAGGCAAGAAGTACCGGAGATCATGCTCTCGATCATACACTCCGTAACTCGCATTTTTACTAAATCCAGAACGATGAGTGTAATAATTAAATAGAAATATCGCTAAAGATCGCACAATGCGTTGAGACAATACCTGAACAAAATAAGCCGGCCCAAAAAACAACACATTAATAAGTATTGTCAGAGTATTCAACAAGATACTTAACGCCAAATTTTTATCAAACCCTTTACTTTTAAAATAACGGTATCCACTATATTCACTTTCGAAAAAATTCCAGAATAGTGCTAACTGTGGCGCACCATTATAGTAAGGTAGCCATGGATCTTCGTATGTCCCAAAATATCGATGATGTCGATAATGAGTATCACGAAAGGTGCGCAAACCGCCCCATATTGGATCCGCTGTAAAAGGGTAATATGATGTAAACCAAATCTTTTTAGACGCTGCTCCATGCCCCAAATCATGAATTAAGAGGTATACCGCAGGATAAAAAATCACATTGGACAAAACCAAAACATACCAAGGCAAAAAGTCATAGAAATACGCCAAAAACACGGCATAAAGAAATACACTTCGTACCAATACGCCTAAATTCTGTCGAGTTGTTTCACTCATACTCCCCTCCTCCATAACGTCACAAACATGAATTCAATAGTTATTAAAATTATTTGATTTCAGCGAGTGGCAAACCACTTGGCACCCGTTTTGGAACAGCTTTTCTTAAGTCTTGTGCCGACGGGTCTGTTAATGCATCAAGGAAATCAAGAATGTAAGAAACATCACGATCGTTCAATTTTTTCGGTCGATATTCAACAGCATCTGCTATGGCTTGAGTAATCTCTTCATTATTGAAGGCCAGCAAGTCTTTTGCATCAAGGTCTGGTCGGGATGGCATTACAATTTGTGAGGGATCTGCATTTTCAAGCGCTGCTACCGGATCGAGATGGTGCCGAACAATCTCCTCCAAAGAATTGTAAAAACCATCATGACCCCAAGGTCCAGTTAACGTAACGTTGCGTAACGAGGGTGTGCGAAATTTATATCTATCGACACTATCGCCAGTAAAATCCTCTCGACCAAAATCTTCAACACCATCGATCCCATCACCAAACCCGGGTCCGATTTGCGGAATACCTATAGCATAAAATTTATGATCAGTCTGAAAAACACCACTATGGCAGGTACTGCATTTAGCTCGACCATAAAACAATTCCATACCGCGCTTCTCAGCGGTACTCATCGCATTTTTGTCGCCATGTAAATAACGATCAAATGGGCTGTTGTCAGAACGGAAAGCGGTTCCCTGATACGCCGCAAGTGCTTCACCAACATGCACAATAGACATATTAGTGGCATCACTCGCTACTTCAGGGAACGCCTCTGTAAACATTACGATATACTCTGGTATTGCACGCAACCGTGTTAATAATGCTTCCCATACAGGAATATGCGCTCCATTTTCCTCAGCTAAATCAGCCATTTCATTTGTCCCAGGCTGCCCAAGCATTTCTTGAGTATCTGTTTGAGCAAAAATTGAGAGTGCGGCCAATGGATTAGTAAAACCAAAAGGAAGGTTTTCTCCCGCGGGCGAATCAAATCCTTGCGGCATCTCATCATTTAATTGAACGCGACCGTCCCAGAACAAATGCGTAAACTCTTTGTGACCAAGATTAAATAAGGGAGTCATATTTCTCGCACCACGAGCTTGAGGGTCAAAAATAGACGGCGGGTAATCACCAGCATTACGAAGGACACTAAGCCCTTCTCCGCCAGTACCTATATTTGTCGAGAGACCATCTACAGTCCCAACCACTGGCGAATGACACGTCGCGCACGATATATTGCGATTACCACTCATTTCTTTATCAAAGAATAACGCCTGCCCCAACACGATCTCAGCTTCTGACACTCCAATAAAGTCTTCATCCTTAGTTGGTTTCGGAAAATCGATATAGAGTGTTTCTTGAAAATTACTTGAAATGGCAAAACTACTAGAAAACACGAGAAAAATTACTATCCCTAATCTGATGTAATTAATCATGCTACCTCCTTTTAACTGATATTTTATTATTATGTCGAAAGTGATCTACTTATGTCGAAAGTGAACTACTACAGACAACCTAGATCCTAGACCCTAGAACCTAGAACCTAGAGCACGCTCGACATACAGGTTGTTTTACGTTGAATAGATCCTAATTATTTCCGCACGAAATGAGCAGTCGTTATTTAGAAAAACACAACTGGCCATGAGAAACACTAAAATCGCCTACTCGATTTGACGGATTATCACACCCGTTCACAACGCCTTCCCACTCAATGTAACCCGACATAATATTTTTAAAGGCTCCTGTACCAATCGCTGATTCGAAAAACATTGTCTCTGTAGCTTTGGCGTACTGTGGCGCTCCGGACGCATCAGGGCAACTCGCCTCCAATATATTGAACTCACCAATATTTGAAGTAATTGTCCCTATGCGATTATTCGTACCCATTATATGGCGCGTTATGATTTTTCCATCCTCCATATCAAAGGGATGCCCTAACAACTGGCCAGATAAAATCACAACATTGGCCCCACCATATTCTCCAGAATCGGGCTTGTCTTTTTTCATTGCAAGTCGGTAGTTCCCGATCTCACGCCCACTATCCACTCCATCAATGCTAAAAATTGCTTTCGAAACTTCGTAGCTCCCACGTACAACATCATAACAACCGTCGAATTCTTTATCTTCAGCCAAAACAACACTTGACAGCGGCATTACCATCAATGCTGTTATTGAAGCAACTTTCCCTAAACGAAATGTGAACATTTTACTTTCCTATTTATTTATTATTTATTATTTATTATTTATTATTTATAAGTCTATTTACTTTCCATTTTCTACTTCCTATTTTCTGTCTCTCTTGCACTAATACAGCTTGATATCTTATTATTCTGTCGGACAGCAGGAGGTTTTTACTTGTGAGCGATTTCTCGCAAGGCAAACAACATCAAAAACTGCAACGGAAATCATAAAAACTATCGAAAAATAATAGAGGTAAACAACACGTTGATCTACTGAAAACAAAACAAACGCTACAAATATCCCTACCGGACCAACCACGCCTAAAACAACGCGACGCCAATCTTTATGGCTGTACCACCCTATCACCTGTAGGAATATAGTTAGCATTGCTAGGCTAGGAATAACGATCTTTACAATAGTACCTTCCCATGGGCTAAAGGCTCCCATCCCTAAAGCCGCTCCAATACTCGCCAATGCTGGAAAACAAGAAGAACACGCTAGAGTTGCAAGAACAATACTGAATATGGAGGCACCCTCACTTGTTCTAAAGAAACTAAATTTCGACCTATCTTTCATGTTTTTTCCTCATCGCATACCAACATATAAATAATTATTACCATGCACAATGTAATGTGGGTAATAAAATTATTTAAGAGTCAAACGATATTTTAATATTTGTGAGATTTAAATTTATAAATGTTTTTAGTTACACTAAACCAAGAAAACATTACGCATACATACGCATCAATGAATTATTATATTTTCAATAACGTGAATGCGTCTAAAAACCAACTGCGATACTAATACCTCGAGTTACTTTAGATGCAAGAGTATTTTTTGATGGAAAAGATATTCATACGCAAAAATGAATATTTGAACAAAATGGAAGACGGGATATCGTGTAAAATCATCGATATAAATATATAAACCGACACAACTGATCTGATGAATAGTACAGTTATTATCGGCCTAAATCGTAAAGATACAGTCATTAGCTTTCATTATCATCGATGGAGACAATTATAGTATTTAAGCATCTAATGTTTCTTCAGCCCTAGAATATCAAGGGATTCCGCAGGCCCCTTGATGATAAGCACAACAGATTTAACGGTTTCTTCTATTTCAAAATCCAAATACCCACAACAATCACGCTCAGCATCAATCAATTGTAAAATGGCTTCTTTCGCCTCAATATTAAAATCCAGCTCAAGTACAGTGTCCCGTCTCGATAAACTAATAAGCTGGGTATTCATAAGAGCACGCAGAGTATCAAGTCGTGCGGGCACGTCCTTAGAAGGCAATTTACATTCTGCCGGAGGACTATTAGACTGCACACTCCCGACAGCAACCTTAGAATTATTATCTATCGTACTCGAAGGTGTTTCGCAATAACTTGTACAGCCACAACTTGTATCACTTTGCGTTTCAATTTTTTGAGATTTCTCTCGATAATGTATATATAAAAAAATACATGCCAACGAGACAATTACTGCGCCAAACGACAATAGTTCATTACTCAACAATACAGCAGCACCAGCTAATGAACCGGCAAATATCATAGGTAAAATAAAACAGGATAGGCAAGCTATAACACCTATCGCAACAATCTTTTTAGGGAAAACTGAAAACAAATTGGATTCATTTTTTTTCATGCTACATTCTCATTTTTAGTTTACATTTTCGAAAAAGTATTTTTATAAAGAATATCGAATTCTTTCAAAATAACTGGATTTTCATATCACGAACATTACTATGGCGCAGAACTGATTATCTAAGCAGTTTCTTCGTAATTGTGTTATATGTGCGTTTCACATTAAGAATGAACCAGCTTCGATAATTCTTCTATAAGTGTGAACCACATCTTATTTTTAGCTTAGACCCTAAAGTAGCTTTAGTTACAAGCCAATCACGGAGGAAATATGTCAACAATAAACAGCTTTTCAATCGGAGAACTGTCAAAACGTGCCAAATGTAGTGTGCCAAATATACGTTATTATGAAAAAATTGAATTACTTCCGCAGGCCAAGCGTTCTGGTAGCGGCCATAGATACTACAATGACCACGACACAAAACGGCTGACATTCATTATTCGCTGCCGAATGCTCGGTTTTTCGATTCGCGAAATATCAGCCTTACTTAAATCAAATGATGGAAATCAGTCTCCTTGCGTACAAGGCGTAGAGCTAGCTGAAAGACGATTAAATGAAGTACGCGCCAGTATCAATGAATTAAGATGTGTAGAGCAGACACTTATGGAATATATTGATCACGATCCACAGCTTTGTATCGGATCAAATAATTCTACAAATTGCACTATTATGGATTCTATGGAAAAATTTCAGTAGCAGACGAAGACATACTTCAGCTATATTTCCCGCTTTGCGCGGCAGAAGAGCAAATTTGTTCACCCATGGTTTTATATAACAAACTTGTGAATTAACAAACTAGAGAATTAACAAACTAGAGAACCTCTCTAAGTTGGCTTATCTCGCATCACAGTCAGATCACAACGGTACGTGCCTTAAGCAGCAGTGAGGAAAACTATAGCGGCTAATTCTAGTCAAATATTTTCCCCTTAACGCTAGCACCTGCTTCGCTCTGCAGTCGTTCAACACCTGCATTTCCTACATCCATGTTGGTCAAAGTCCCTTAAAGTCACAGCCACTACTTGCAGAAAAACCCTATTGACTCCGATAGCTACAGCACTTCGTAGTTCAGGCTCTGGCAAAGACTCCCGAACCATCCGAACACAGCAGCATTAGAGATCGAATCAAACCAAACTTTTAACATTTAACGAACCTTAACAAACATTTCTTACGTCAACGCCTTATTAGCTACAGCGCTTTGCCGTTAAAGAACTTTCAATACTGTAATACATAAAGTTTTACTGTTGCTTATACCTCTATTACCTCTGGTGATACTGACCACCATGATCGAACATTTTCTAGATGTAGAGGATCAAACATCAGACGCAGTTGGTTTTACAGATGCAAATATCCCCGACGGTTCTGACAATAAACATTTCGTATCTGTCGTTGAAACGACACCTTTATCTGAAGTCTATAATATTTATAAAAATAACGATTTAGATGCATTGGCTGTGAGGTCTTACCCAGGAAAGTATGGCGGAACCTCAGGAAATAAGAACAACAGTGGTCCATTTAAAAATAAATCAGGTAGGTATTTTAGAGAACTAACGAATAGATTGAACGTGAATATAATAGATTAAAGGGAAGCTTTATGACGAGACTGCTTGGCTTTATAGAGCCCTGCTTTCGAATATTATCTCAAGTATACTTACGCCCAGTTGAAACCGGCGTAGGTATGTTTGAACTTTTTTGTTTTTTACCCATCGTCGGGATTGATTTCTGGACGCTTCAGTATGAGTAATAGATTGTAGTAATTATTTACGATGTACGGAGCATAGACCTACAGGTGCTTTAACGAGTGCGCGCTCTTGAGGTCCTGGATGTCCTCTGCCGGTTTTGTCAATAATCATTGCTGTAATTTAAATCATCTCGGTTTCAGTCGCTTTTACCGCTGAGTTCTTGAATGCGATTAGGCGTAACCCCGCTCGATCCGAATCGTTTCGGCTTAGATTCTCGTTTACATTCCGTTGATTCGTTTTTTGCTAAGCCACTGAGAATCGGGCAATCTGGCCGTGCGTCGCCTTGGCAGTTTTCAGCTAGGTGCTTCAGTGCTTGGCTCATCTCTTGTAACTCTTGGGCCTTGCGTTCAAGTTCTTCTACATGCTCGAGTGCAATTCTTTTGACGTCGGCACTGGCTCGACCCCGGTCTCGCCAAAGCGTAACCAGCTCACCCATCTGCATCACGGAAAAGCCGAGATCACGAGCGCGCCGGATGAAGCGTAGGGTTTGAATATCACTTTCGGAGTAATCCCGGTAACCCGCTTCAGTCCTCGCGGCTTCGGGAATCAACCCAATGGATTCGTAATAACGAATCATTTTTGCCGAAACCCCAGACCCATCCGCTGCTTTCCCAATGTTCATTTCCAACTCCTCTGGCTACCCGGTCAGCCCACATCGTGACGGGCTGAACTGTACTCATTTAACTTAGGCCGGTTCTATCTACTTTAATGGTGTGCTAATGCCATCCACTACATTAGGGGCGCGAAAATTGCGCAACCTTAGTGCATTTCCAAGCACAAATACCGACGATAGTGCCATGGCCCCTGCAGCAAATACAGGAGAAAGCAAAATGCCAAAGGCGGGATAAAGAATGCCCGCCGCCACGGGAATCAGTGCTGTATTGTAAGCAAATGCCCAGAAAAGGTTCTGTTGGATATTATGAATGGTGGCTTGGGAAAGCGCGATGGCGTTTGCTACGCCTTTAAGGCTTCCAGACATAAGCACAACATCGGCGGCCTCGATAGCGACATCGGTACCCGTGCCGATAGCAATACCTACGTCGGCTTGCGCCAGCGCAGGCGCATCATTAATGCCATCGCCCACGAACGCGAGTTTGCCATACTCGGCCTTAAGCGACTTCACAGCCTCTACCTTCCCCTCGGGCAGTACTTCGGCTATAACCTTGTCGATACCTAACTTGCGGGCAATCGCATTCGCTGTAAGCTGGTTGTCTCCAGTGATCATTACAATCTTAAGGCCCAGAGCGTGCAATGCCTTGATGGCTTCCGGCGTTTCTTTTTTGATTGGGTCCGAGACGGCAATAATCGCCGCAAGTTTTCCATCGATGGCCACATAAAGTGGAGATTGACCTTCATCCCCAAGATATGACGCTTTCACGACAAAGGGAGCCACATCATGGCCGAGCGTGTTCATGTAACGGTCAGCACCGATTTCAACATTTATGCCATCAACTTCAGCCTTAACACCAAAGCCAGTGATTGATTCAAAGCCTTTGACTGGGGGCAGCTTAAGGTTCTCTGCTTCGGCGGCCTCGATGATGGCGCTGGCAATCGGGTGTTCTGATTTAGTTTCCACGGCTGCGATCAAGGTAAGTACCTCGTTCCGTTCGAATCTGTCTGTAGTTTCTAGATACGTGAGCGATGGTTTACCCTCGGTCAGAGTGCCCGTTTTATCAACAGCGACGACTTTCGCATCCTTTAGAAGCTGAAGCGCCTCCCCCTTACGGAATAATATACCCATCTCGGCACCACGACCGGTGCCCACCATGATTGAAGTGGGTGTCGCGAGGCCCATAGCGCAAGGACACGCAATGATTAAAACAGCCACAGCATTGATCATCGCGAATGTTAGCGTCGGATCGGGACCGTAGAAGAGCCAGATTAGAAACGTGAACAAAGCCACGCCGATAATGGCGGGCACAAACCATAAGGTCACCTTATCCACCATTGTCTGAATGGGGAGTTTCGTGCTTTGCGCCTGTTCGACCATGCGGATTATCTGCGAAAGCACCGTTGTGTCCCTCACCGCCAATGCAGTGAGAACAAAAGCCCCCTTCTGGTTAACGGTGCCACCGACAACCGAGCTACCGGGTTCTTTTGCTACTGGAATGGGCTCGCCAGTGATCATCGACTCATCGACGTAACTTTGCCCTTCGAGCACATCACCATCAACGGGTATACGCTCTCCAGGGTGTACTTCGACGATATCGCCCAGCTGCACCTCGTTGATGCTGATTTCTAAAAAATGCCCATCCCTTTGTACCCGTGCCGTTTTGGCTTGCAAGCCAACTAGCCGCTTAATGGCCTGCGATGTTCGCCCCTTGGCGCGGGCTTCAAAAAAACG
>JBLIMQ010000120.1:0-13003 GCA_047638775.1 Flavobacteriales bacterium | reverse complement strand
TTATTAATTTATTGTTGTGCGCTTACATCTGAATACGATTTTTGTTAAAGCGCCTGTATTTTCGCTATTTGGTCGGTAATTTTCCCTAGGGATGTTTCAACTTCAGCCAGTTTGTTACGCTCCTTTTCGACGACTTCGGCTGGCGCATTATCTACAAACTTTTTATTGCTTAGCTTGCCACTTAGTGCCGATAGGCTCTTAGTGTGCTTGTCGTGTTCTTTTTGAAGGCGTGAAATTTCAGCTTCCTTATCAATAAGCCCAGCCATAGGAACATGAATTTCTAGCTCGCCTACGAAGGCTGTTGCGGATAAGGGTGGCTCACCGTCGATGATGTCGATGCTTTCTATCTTGGCTAGCTTGAGCAAGAACTGGCCGTTATTTTCGATGCAGCGTTTGTCAGTATCGCTCGGGTTAGTGAGCAGTATTGGCATAAGCTTAGATGGAGGGATATTCATCTCGCCACGAATGTTTCTTATGGCTAGAATGACATCTTTTACCCACTCGATATCGGTGAGTGCCTGCTGGTCGATAAGTGCTTGGTCAGCTTCTGGGTAAGCTGAAAGCATAATGGTATCGCCTTCGGCGGCCGCAAGAGGTTTGACGCGCTGCCAAATTTCTTCGGTAATAAACGGCATGAGCGGGTGGGCTAAGCGAAGTGTTGTTTCGAGTACACGAATGAGCGTACGACGCGTACCTTTTTTGATTTTCTCGCAGCCATTTTCATCCCATAAAACTGGTTTGGTTAATTCAAGATACCAATCGCAGTAGTCTTTCCAAATAAAGTCATAAAGTGCTTGGCTGGCTAAATCTAGGCGATAGTTTTTAAAGCCTTCGGCGACAGCGAGTTCCGCCTCTTGTAAGCGCGAAACAATCCAGCGGTCGGCGAGGGTTAACTCGTAATCATCACTGCCGTCTTGTCCACAGTCGTGCTCTTCGGTATTCATCAGGACATAATTAGAGGCATTCCATAATTTATTACAGAAATTACGGAAGCCCTCTATACGGCCCACATCAAAATTGATGTCGCGGCTGGCTGATGCGAGGGAGTAGTAGGTATAACGCAGGGCATCCGTACCGTAAGACTCGATACCATCAGGAAATTCTTTGCGTGTCATTTTTTCGACTTTAGCTTTTAATTTGGGAACTTGCATTCCCGCCGTACGTTTTTCTACTAAAGTTTCTAGGTCGATACCGTCGATAAGGTCGATGGGGTCGAGTACGTTACCTTTAGACTTGCTCATTTTTTGGCCGTGGCTGTCACGAACCAAACCCGTTATATAAACAGTGTGGAAGGGTATTTCCTTCTTGAAATATTGGGTTAGCATAATCATACGCGCAACCCAGAAGAAAATAATATCAAAGCCTGTTACCAGTACGGAGCTTGGGTGAAAGGTTTTCAAAAACTCATTATCTTCAGGCCAGCCCAAGGTGCCAAATGTCCATAAACCCGAAGAAAACCAGGTATCAAGTACATCGTTATCTTGTTGTAAGGCAAGATCAGTATCAAGCGAGTACTTTTTACGAACGTCTTCTTCGTCGCGCCCAACGTAAACATTACCTGCATCATCGTACCAGGCGGGAATTCGGTGGCCCCACCATAGCTGCCGAGATATACACCAATCTTGGATGTCGCGCATCCAGCTGAAATACATGTTCTCGTATTGCTTGGGAACAAATTGAATGTCACCATCTTCAACAGATTTGATGGCGTCCTCGGCTAAAGGTTTAGTTTTTACGTACCATTGGTTTGTGAGGTAGGGCTCGATGACTACGCCGCTTCGGTCGCCACGTGGTACTTTTAAGTTGTGATCCGCTATTTTATTCAGCAAACCGAGTTCTTCAAAATCCGTTACGATCAATTTACGTGCGTCGAAGCGGTCAAGTCCGCGATATTTTTCTGGCGCATTACTATTGATTTGAGCATCATCGTTAAAGATGTTGATCATTTCAAGTGAGTGGCGCTGACCCATTTCATAATCGTTGAAGTCATGTGCCGGGGTGATTTTCACACAACCGGTTCCAAAATCTTTATCGACATAGTCATCGGCGATTATGGGGATTTCACGATCGGTCAAAGGCAGCTTAATCATTTGGCCGATAAGGTGCTTGTAGCGTTCATCTTCTGGGTGAACGGCTACGGCTGTATCGCCTAGCATGGTTTCTGGACGTGTAGTAGCTACTGTCAAATGGCCGCTACCATCGGCGAGCGGGTAGTTGAAGTGCCACATAAAGCCTTTTTCTTCTTCGTTAACAACTTCTAAGTCAGAAATAGCGGTATGAAGCTTTGGGTCCCAGTTAACAAGGCGCTTGCCGCGATAGATAAGTCCATCGTCGTGCAAACGTACAAATACTTCTTGTACGGCTTTATTAAAGCCATCGTCCATTGTAAAGCGTTCACGACTCCAGTCTGCAGATGCACCCAAACGACGGAGTTGGCTGGTAATAGTACCGCCGCTTTTCTCCTTCCATTCCCAGACCTTTTCAAGAAATTTCTCACGCCCAAGATCGTGACGACTTAGCCCTTCGGCGTCGAGCAGTCGCTCTACTACCATTTGAGTAGCAATGCCGGCGTGATCGGTACCAACCTGCCAAAGCGTATTGCAGCCCTTCATGCGGTGGTATCGGATAAGGGCGTCCATAACGCTTTCTTGGAAGCCGTGACCCATGTGTAGGCTACCCGTAACGTTAGGGGGGGGGATCATGATGCTATAAGGTTCACCTTCGCCGCTGGGAGCAAAGTAGCCATTGCTTTCCCACTGTTGGTACCATTTGGTTTCGATAGAGGCGGGCTGGTAGGTTTTTTCCATGATGCTATGTCGTCAACTTTATTAATATGGCGTAAGTTAGGCGCGGGACGCGCACGTAAAGCGCCGAATTATAGCATTTACATGCTTGAAAGGAGGAGGGCTATTGACCAGAATTTATGTAGAAATACGCCTCGTAAGCACTTTCTGTTGCGCGCTAGTGTTGCGAGGCGGTCTATGCATACCTGTTTTACGAGGCCACTTTACAAGGCAGGCCGTGACAGCTTAGATATTTAGGTCCTTGAGCTTTTGCCAATTTGCGATAAAGCGCGCTTCAAGCGCACTGTACTGCGTATTATTTGCAGTGCTCGCTTTCATCCACTCTGCAACTAGAGCCACTAAGGTGGCCCGGCTTGAAGCTTTTTGTCCAAAATTTTCTTGAAGCTGTTTTACTTGATATTGCATTCTAAGGGCATTGTCACTACTGGGCGACTCCGAGCCGGTCATGATTTCGACGCGCACACACAAAAGGCGTAAATCCTCATCTTGGTGCTTGTTTTCAGCACGTTCGAGTTTTTCTTCTAGGCTGGCGACACACGCTTTGGCAGAGCCTTTAAGTGATTTACACCGAGTTAAATAATCATCCGTACTGAAGTCGCTTGAAGCCTGCGTCAGCGCTAGTCGGTTAAGCTCGAACACTTCGAGCCATTCAGCGACTTCGGTCTCATTCTTAATAGATTGGCGCCGCTGTTCTATTTGCTCCAAACTCTTCGCATGTTTTTGCTGATAGCGTTTTTGCGCGTCTATCGGAAGTTTGCTCAAACACTCGTTATTTAAAGACTGTTGATCTAGCGTTTTGACGTGTTCAAGGAAATCTTCATTTTTACTCTTAATGATTAAATTCAATGACGCGATAGTCGTGTCGAGTGCAAGGCTGTTTTCTGTGATCTGTGCTTTATGGTCTTCTCGATCTTTGTTACGTTTCTCGAAAATCGCATCGCAATGGCGGCGAAAAGTTTGCCACAGTTCACGGTCTTTTCTAGCCTGGCAGCGGCCAATAGTTTTCCAACGCTCTTGAAGTTTTTTGGCTTGATTGACGGCGTTTGTAGCGTCGCCATCGCTTAGCGACTTTTCCGCCAGCGCAATTAATATAAGCTTTTCGGCGGCTCGCTTGTCGTACTCTTCGGTTAACTTATTTTGAATTCTACCTAAAGCATCGTTAAATGTATTTGTGGCTTCTTTATGTTTATCGTGTCTAACAGCACCGCAGGCTTTCCATTCGTTGCGTGCATTCTGTATTAACGACTCAACATCGTTCCAGTTTGCAGCATCCCAATTGTAGTTGTTGGAGTAGTGTTGAAGCTGCTCGCATAACTGTATGCGTACTTTAAAATTTTGGTCGCGTTCTGCGCCGAGTTCATCGTAAAAGCTTTTACACGGAATGTAAGCGATATCTGATGCTTCTTTAAAAGCAAGCCAATGCGCGTCATCTGCCGCTAGTGAGCCCTTTGATGCTTCTTTCCACTCAAGCTGTAGACGCTTTATTTTTGCGGCAAGTGGTTCGGGTGTTAACTCCGTGGTGGCAAGTGCTTTCATTTCTGAAGTTAAAGCTTCGAGTTTCGGTATTACGGCGTATGTATCCCAGTCGGCAAGCTTTGCGTAACTTTCGTCTAGTTTTTCTAGTTCGCGCGACAAATAGCCGGGTAGTTGAAAACCGCTTTCAAGAATGCTGTCTAGCTCTTCTTTAAAGGATTGTGCACGGCGAAGTTTGCCTTGATTTACGGCCGCTTGTGAACGACGAACAAGGCTTTTAGCTAGCTCGTTGTTTTGTTTGCTTAATTCCGCTTGTTGTTTTAAAACAGTTTTTAATTGATGCAATACGGATTTAACAATTGACTCGGCGGTGATGAAAATCTGAGTTTTTTGAAGGAGTCGCTTAAGCGTTTCGAGTGTCTTGTTGCTTTGGTCGATAAGTTTAGTGTCTTTTTCAATAGCTGCGCACAAACACTTCAATAAGTCAGTGCGGTTTATCAGCTGGTTAATTTGACTCACTAAATTACCATGCTCTTGCTCGGCTTTTTCATTAAACGACTCAAGTGCTTTGATTTGCTCTAGTTTTTCGCAAAGTTCAACGTGTGCTATGTTGGCCGTGTTTTTTATAGCATCTTCCGAATCTTTCGGTATTGACTGCAAGGTTTCAAAAAAGCTTTCTACGGCCAGTTGAGTTGCTTCTTTTATTGCATTGTCTATTGGAGCGTCTATCGTGATGTTTTGAGTTTCTGGTATTTCTGTTGAGCTGTCGTCAGCAACAACTTTTAATGATTCGTTTGCATCACTTTCGGCCGTTTCGTCTTTGGTGTTCTCGTCTTCTGATTTTTTGTTTTCAGTGATTTTAGCGGGTGTGATGTCACTAGGTGTTAATTGGGCTTGAATAGTTTCGCTGCAGATTGCTAAGAGCGCTTCGCAATTCTCAATTTGGGCGAGGCTCAATGACGATCGGTTGTTATCGAAGCGACGCTGAAGGCTGCCAGTTTGGAACTCAAATTCGCTTGAAAATACACGTTTAGAGTGAATTTGACAGTCATCAATTAGCGCAATTACACGGCTTTCTTGTGCGGCAACGGCGTCTTCCTGCATCTTAAGGTTGTTCAGCTTATCTTTAATGATGCGGTAACTAGTTTTGTCTTTACCCTTAACTTGTTTCAATAGCAGTTTTAATTGATCGCCATTGTCGAGCATCTCAATAATTAGCTTGCGAAGCACAGCACTTTTACAGGCCCGAATAAAGTTGAATAGGGCTTCGTCACTGAGTTTGCTAAATAAATGCTGTGCTATAGGCTCAGCGCTGCAATGCTGCAAGATATGTATGAGTTTTTCGTAACCGAGGCCATCAATAAGCGCATTGGCTTCACTGGGGCTTTGGTCAAAATGATTTGCACAGCGCTTTGAAGCCTGCGAACGAATAGATGTATCGGTGTCGTTAGCTGAACTGAGTTTAAGCAATTCATCTGAATATGGAATTTGCTTAATAGCCGTACAGCGCTGCTTAGCATCGGAGTATTTAGGCGATTGACCAAGGGCTACGGCCTGAAGCTCACTCTCGCTTAATTGTTCTATGGGAAGTGTGACCTCCCTTAAGGCTGTTTTACTGGTCGATAAAGCTTGTGATGCTTGAGGTTCAGCTTGAAAAAGGGCGATTGCGCGTTTAAGAAGTTTCATACGATTTATTGTTTTGATTAACGACGGTGAGCGAAGCATAAACACTTCGTAAATGCTTTCCAAGTATCTTCAGAGGAATGTTTGATGATATCGAACGCTGATAGGCGATTATACCTATATTTATTGAATCTATTATTCTCTCTTGCCTGAAAAGTGATCGTGTAGTTTGATTCTCAAGCTATATTCAATTTTTGGTAAGTATTCCTCGATTGTCTGGTCCACGAGTGTATGTATCTGATCCTCTGTTAGTTCGGCGGGTAATTCATGATGTCGTCGCTCAGAACTTCCTTTTATGAGTGTCGATTGGGCGATAGTGTCCTTAGATAATTGCTGAAGGTTTGAGTTTACACTTTTATGTTGGCCAAGTTGTTTGCGTATATGGGGCGGTAAAAATGGATTTTCACCTTGTCCCTTACTCAAAGGTTCGTCGTCTATCACAGTCTTTGTTCGTTCAGTAGAGGGTCTTGGGTCACCCGTTTTCTCGGCATTTTGACTTTGCACCGGGCTATATACTGGACTATGTACTGGGCTATGTTCAGCTAGATTAGGTGCTGAAGTTAGCCCATTGGGTATTCCAGGTGATGAATCCGACACGTTAAACTGTTTCATATCGTCTATGGCGCTATCAAATAGTGAGCTTTGTGTTGGTAATTGAAGCTCCGTACTAACATCGAGTTTAGCTTCAATCGCTTGTGTAACTGTGACTTGTGTAGCTGTGGTTTGTGTAACCGTGGCTTGTGTAACTGTGGGTGGTGTTTTGGCTGCAATAGCAGTTTCAAGAGTCGTTTCAGATGATGTTTCAAAACTAAATTCTGGGTTACTTTCAGCGTGTTCTAGCGCAGTTGATAATCGACTGTTTAGCGCTTGATCATCAATGTCCTCACGAGGAGTGTCGTTATGAGGGGCGTCGTCACGAAGTGATTCGTGTAAATCTGCTACAGCTTCGAGCCCTGACTCTTCGCCAATCTCAAGACGATAAGCATTTCTTAAAAGTCCTACCTCATCGGCACCGCCTAAGGTTAACTCTTCTTGAATTTCGGCGTCTTTTCGATCGCTAACATTATTTTCACTATGCTGTTCTAGTATGGGTGGTTCGACCTCAAGCTCAGTAGCGGACTCGTCGGAGGCGGTTACATTAGTAGTGATTACAATCGTGTTTTCAAGGCTCAAATCAGTATTTAAGTTTGTGCTCGAGTGGGTCTTTAGATCAGTATCGAAATCTGTTGTCGTGGGTTTATGATTTTGACTTGTCTGAATGTTTGCGATGTCGGTTGCACTTGCAGGGTCGGGTACTGTTTCAGGGTCATAGCTTGCACCGCCACCACTTTGAGTCGACGAACTGTTCTCGACGGTATCTGTGAGCACCGGGATTCCTTCTTCAGCCTCTTGATCTTCCGGGTCCAGATATTCTCGAATAGATTCTAGTTCTTTGAGTAGGGCTGCTTTCTTCTTTTGAGAGGTAGTAGTGTCCATGAATATTGTTGCCTAAACCTTAGCGCTAAATCTTGTGGGTGAAAACGGGGTATCCACGTTCTTTAAAAAATCGATAGTCCTTACGTGAACGTTCCAAGTGTTTTGCTTCATTGGGCACTACCTGTGTATAGCGCTTAAATCGACTAAAAAACTCGGGTACGCGTAACGAGAGGTTTACTAGTACATCGTGATGCGTCGGACAATCGCTGTTACATGAAATATAGACAGGTTGTAGCTCGCTATCAATGTTTGATGGTGCCGAGCTAGTGATTTCATGCGGAATATATGACTCAGGTCGAAAATCCCATAAAGTGTCATTGATTAGCGTATTCATTGCGTCGTTTTCAGTAAAGACAACAACACGATTACCTTGCTGAACAGCTTTCTGGATGAGGCGACAGCAAAAACTTAATCGCTGCGCCTCATTATCTGTCGCAAGTATGTAAAAATCTACCTGGGTCATATCGCGTGATTAACCAAGTATTCGGTTAGAAGTTCAACAGGTCGCCCAGTAGCCCCTTTTGCTGCGCCAGATTTCCATGCGGTGCCAGCAATATCTAGGTGTGCCCAAGGGTATTTTTTGGTGAACTTAGATAGGAAACAAGCCGCAGTGATAGTGCCTGCATCACGCCCTCCAATATTTGCCATATCAGCAAAGTTACTTCGAAGGCTGGCTTCATACTCTTCACTAATAGGCAGTTGCCATGCTTTATCCTCGGCACTGATGCCGGCATTCAGGATGGCTTGTGTAAGGGGTTCATTATTTGAAAGCACGGCACTAGTGTGATGTCCGAGTGCGACAATGCAGGCGCCTGTTAGGGTGGCAATATCAATAACCGCTTTGGGTTTGAAGCGTTCGGCATAGGTTAATGCGTCACACAAGACTAATCGTCCTTCAGCATCGGTATTTAATATCTCGATGGTTTGCCCAGACATAGACGTTACAACGTCGCCAGGTTTGGTTGCGTTACCCGCAGGCATATTTTCGGCCGCCGCTATGATTCCTACTACGTGGACTTTAGCATTTTGCTCTGCAAGTGCCTTAATTGTACCGAATACGCTTGCTGCGCCACACATATCGTATTTCATTTCATCCATGCCACCGCCTGGCTTAAGGCTGATTCCGCCGGTATCAAATGTTACGCCTTTACCAACGAGTACTTGCGGTTGCTTTGCATTTGAACCCTTATATTCCATGACGATTAACTTTGATTCTTCAACACTACCATGGCCAACAGACAGTAATGAGCCCATTTTTAGTTTTTCTAGTGCTTTCTCTCCCAGTATTTTTGTGCTTAATTTGGGATGTTCTTTTGCCAAGGCTTGAGCTTTATTCGCTAAAATTGTGGGTGTGCAGAAATTGCCGGGTAAGTTGCCTAGTTCGCGTGCGAAATTAATGCCCGACGCGATAGCTGTCCCGCGTTTTAGCCCTGAGTTTGCCTCGCGAACTTTAGTTTTCTCAGATACACAGTATTCAACTTTAATCGCGCCGAGTATTTTGGATTGTTTGGTTTTTTCGCCAAAAGTTTCGGCATAACGATATCGACTGCGTACTAACTCGCAGGCGAAAACATGAGCCGTGT
Organism: Flavobacteriales bacterium; assembly: GCA_047638775.1. Lineage (GTDB taxonomy): Bacteria > Pseudomonadota > Gammaproteobacteria > Pseudomonadales > Cellvibrionaceae > Agaribacterium. The sequence continues at coordinate 3,984 of JBLIMQ010000120.1, read as the reverse complement.
TTTCATCACTTAGCTCGTCATCGGCAAAGACACAAATTTTTGTTTCTTCGGCTTTATTTAAAGTGTTTGAAAGCGCAAAAAAAGCTTTTTTAACGGATGATGAATTATCCCCTAGCTGCACTAAATAAAGGTTTTGGTAGGTATTTAATGTTTTATTTAGCAGAGTAAAGCTCTTGATCGCACCTACAGAACTAAATGCTTTAGATTCCTTGCATGCCTTAGACAGTATCTTTAGGTGTGACTTGTCGATTGTCGCAGCACTACTACAGAGCTTAGAGCCTTTGGAAAATACAACTAAGCTGCTTGCGGCTTGGGATATGGATAGAAATTTAGCTGATAGTTTTGTAGTCATAATATTTTAGCGTGGCTCGCATAAGTAGGTGGTTCGGCATCGTCAACGGCTGCGTTAGTTGGCTTAGTTGGCTTAGTGTAATCGCTTAATAGTGTAATCGCTTAATAGTGTAATCGCTTAATAGTGTAATAGCTTAAGCATACGACAACTTAATAAGATTGAACCAGCAAATTTTAGATCAATGTGATTAAACTTTTCGTACAGTAAGGCCATAGTATATTTACACGAATGAGTGAGCCATCTGTGTTCCAGCTTTGATATACTTGCGCCAGCTCAAAACGGCCCGTGTAAATTGGAGTATTAATTGATCATATTTCGGTATCTAGTGAAAGAAGTCTTACTCAGTATGTCTGCTGTAAGTCTTGTACTTCTCTTGATTATCATTAGCGCACGTTTTGTAACCTACCTTGCAGAAGCGGCCGCTGGCGAATTGGATGCCGGCGTACTGTTAACACTTATGGCATTTCGTTTGCCGGCCTATCTAGAATTGATTTTACCGCTTGGCTTATTTATTGGTATTTTAATGGCCTATGGTCGCTTATATATCGACAGTGAAATGGCTGTTCTTTCGGCCTGCGGCGTCAGTGAAATTCGACTATTGATGTACACCGTAATTACCTCATCGATCGTTGCGACATTTGTCGCTTTGTTTAGCACGTTCCTTGGACCTCAAGGCGTCAAGGCTTCAGAAAGTTTACTTGCGCAACAACGCAGTCGCACAGATTTTGAAACCTTAAAACCCGCGCGTTTTCATGGCTTAAATACTGGTCGAGGTATTAGCTACGCAGAATCCGTAAGTGACGATAAGCAGCAATTACGCAATGTATTTATGGCCGAAATAGCAGGTCAAGATGATGCGCCGCCGACTATTTTAGTCGCTAGCTCTGGTGAAACAGTCCTCGACCCAGAGCTCGGTAAAAAGTACCTCGTGTTGAAAAAGGGACGTCGTTACGTAGGGCGACCAGGAGAAGGGGGCTACGAAGTTGTCGAGTTTGACCAGTATGCTCAAAAGCTTCCTGAACCCGATTATGCCGTCAAGGCTAAAAAAGCAACAGATGGTATGTCTACCAGCGAATTATTCTCACTTTCAAGTCCGCAAGCCCGAGCCGCGCTTGAGTGGCGCCTTTCCTTGCCGCTTTTGGTTATTATTATTGGCGTCATGGCTATGCCCTTGAGCCGATCTAAGCCGCGTGGGGGACGTTACGGAAAACTGGTCCCCGCTATATTGATTTACATGGTTTATCTTGTCTGCGTCAATGCGGCGCGTGGTGCGATAGAGGCCGAGTCATCTAAGGTTCCAGGCTTAATCTGGTTGGTCCACGGTTGTTTTTTCGTACTGGGTGTCATTATGTATAACGGCCCGAAATTATTGCAGCCACTTCAGCGTCTAAGCGCAAGGCGCGTGAAGTAATATGAGCAAAATTAAGTCCTATATTGCCAGTATCGTCTGGTTTTCCATTCTCGGCGTACTGTTTGTGATTTTAGCGCTCGACTTTATCTCTGATTTTGTTGAGCAGCTAAGTAACTTACGAGGTGACTACACATTAATAGAGGCCGTAATTTATGTGTTTCTTTACATCCCTTCGAGTTTGTATGATTTTCTACCTTTATCGGCTTTAGTGGGTTGCTTAATTGGTTTGGGGATATTAGCTAACACGAGTGAGTTGACCGTTATTCGTGCCGCGGGCGTTTCGGTTAGTCAGATAGTTTGGGCTGTATTTCGACCAGTTTTGGTCTACATTATTTTTGGTGCTTTACTCGGTGAATATGTTGCGCCCTACACAGACCAATTTGCTGACAGTCGTCGGGATTTTGCGCAAGGCCATAAGCGCGCATTGCAAAGCGATAACGGACTCTGGCATCGTGAAGGCAATACGTATATGCACTTCAATGCCGTACTGCCTAATGGTAAATTATATGGGATGACCCGCTACAAATTTGATGATAATGATAGATTGTTGTCGGCGACTTTTGTTGAGTCGGCGATCCATCAAGGTAGTTATTGGTTTGAGCAGGATGGTCGCATTACACACTTCGAGGGTGACTCTATTCGTACTGAGTCTTTTACCAGTCGTCGTTGGGACCCTGAGTTATCTCCAGATGAGCTAAACGTTTTGGTACTTGATCCAGAAGAGCTACCAATGAAGCGCTTGTATGATCATGCAGTGTACTTAGATAAGCAAAGCCTAGACTCTAGTGAATATCGACTAGCGTTTTGGCAGAAAGCATTACAGCCCTTAGCGACGCTTAGCTTGGTCATCATAGCGATTTCATTTGTACTCGGTCCCTTACGGCAAGTAACCATGGGGTTTCGCGTATTTGTTGGGGTGTTAGTTGGCTTAGTGTTTCAAACGAGTCTTAAAATGTTGGGACCAACAAGTATCATTTTAGGATTTCCGCCTGTCTTTGCTGTGTTAACGCCAATACTGGTGTGTTTTATTATTGGTTGGGCACTGATGAGGCGGGCTCAATAAGTTTACTCTTCAATACTTACTACACGAGTTTTTGTCAGCTTGTCATGTAGCGCTTCGTTGTTTGAGTCGATTATGGCCCATAGATAGCCCAATCCAAATACGGCAAATGCGAAAAAACCAAGTATGGCCCTAAACAGGCACAGTCTAATGGTTAAGGGTTTGCCATCAGTGCGAACTAAGCGAAGCTTCCAAGCTTTCATAGCGACAGTTTGGCCTACACGCCTCCAAAAAAATCCGTAAAAGCTCAATATGACAATAACCCAACCGAGCTGTACAAATAGTCCTTCGGCTGTCGGTTGGTAATCATTACTAGCCCCATGCCCAAGCTTAGCCGCAATCAATGTCACTAGAGCAAAGTACACAAAGCTTATGGCGCCAAGAATTAAGCAATCATAAATAGTCGACGCTAAACGTTTCCATAGTGCCGCGGCAGGAAGTTGTGAGTGAGGAGTAGGTAGGGTCATTGGTGGCTTTCCGTGAAAAGCGGGTATTGTAGCGCGTAAGCTATTTAATTGCTGGAGCTCGCACTGGAGGGTGCAAGTAAGGGGTAAGCAATACCTGACATAAGGTATTAAGGTATAGGTCCTTAAGCGTTATTTGCCTGTAGGCCTTTTAAAACTGGTATCGAAAACCGACCACTAATTTATCATCTGACAATTGAAGTCGATAGTTGTCTAAATTCCGAAAGGTTCTCGGGTTTTCTTCTCGGTTTAAATTTTGGGCGGTCGCATTTGCAGCGCGATCACGCTTCCAGTAGGCGCGTAAACCATCACGAACAATTTTCCGCATTGCCTCAGCTCCGGATTTTTGCTGTTTACCATCGTACGCTAACCAGTAGAAGTTAATCTGTTTCTGATGCATGCTCATTGAGTTATCTCGCTCGGCTGCTGCGGCACGAAAGAGTGTCTTGTTATCCATAAGGTGCGTAGGAGTGATTCTATGGTGAGGCTTATTATTGCTAAACCCGAGAATTTCATTAGCGGTTGCAAATTGATCGGCGTGACACGGCGCTATTAAGCACAATAAGGTTATTGGACAAATTAAAGCGGCGTACATTTTTAATCTATTTAGCGCTGTGAGTTTCATAAGCACCTCCTATACAGTCCGATACAACAAGTATGGTCAATATTGTCGAAAAAGTGAGGCGAAATAAAGGCT
>JBLIMQ010000119.1:0-13039 GCA_047638775.1 Flavobacteriales bacterium | reverse complement strand
CAACGAAGATCTGATCATAGTGCAAGCCAAGCACGGTCAACTGAGCGTGCTTCAAGCTCTCGCCGATCGGCCAACGAACAATCAGCCAGCCAACAATCGAATAGGCGAGATCATTCTCAAAACCAGCGACAAGCTTCACGAAGTAACCAGTCCCGTAGTAACCAATCCCGAAGTAACCAGTCACGCAGTACAAACAGCCGTTCTACACGGTCATCAGAAAGGCGCCGTAGCTCATCTAGAGATTAATCGTTTTATGGGTTTGGCAACGCTTACGTCCGTGTCAGGATAGGTGTCGCTTGGGTGATTGAGAGTGATTCAGAGTGATTCAGAGTGTTTATTGCATAGCTTGAACGGATGAAGTAAATGCATCGTTAGTGAAATAAAAAATTTCAGAAGGCAGTCTCTAGGTTTTACTGTTAACTTTATGAGTTTTAATTGCACGCTCCAAATTTGGCATGCCAAATCCCAAGTAATTCATTTTTCTGGTCTGAATATTCATAGGGAAGCTTCATTATATAATCCAGTTTTAAAACGGCTAATATGCATAGGGCGATAAACGAAGGGCACGTAAAACTAAATGAATCATATTAATTGACTTTAGGGTTGGAGAGTTTTTAATAACTCAACAACTATTCGGATGATACGGGAATGATTTCTACCTAAGTAAATTCAATGAGTGTGCTGCTATTACTAGGGGGTTTGATTTCCAACGAAACGTATTCTGGGGTCTAAAACACAAGGTGATAGTGCGTCGTTTAAACCACGAATAAAAAAATTGTACTTATTCACCATCCGTTTTCTGTTGTTCACCGCGGACCTCTACAGAAGTTTCTTGTGACGTTTTTTATAATCCTGTCAGTAAGTAATATTTACTAACCGTGAACCTCTGTATCGAATATTAATTACCTTTACGAATGACCTTCAACTATATTTTATAAAGTTTCGTTAGTGCGACGCTATTGAAATAGCCGGAAATATCTTGTGTTACTAACGTAATAACTATTATCAGTAGCGATAAATTTTCAAATCTAAATTTTATTCAATTGGTAGAGTCAATTAATACCATTTACGAACACGCATTTCACTTGTTCGTAAAGTAGGTTTTTTGCCAGTGTCGTTGTGATAACGGTGCGTTCCATTTTCTCGGTAATACTCGAGCAATCACATCTTACTAAACTATTTTAGGGTTGATAGGAAGGTCGCTCTTAGATTCATGTATCAGTGTCATAATTGCAAAATAAAATTCGACATCGGCTGGAAGGGTTTGTCGATTCAAAACGGCTAAAAATCTACATTAACATCACTCAATAAGCTTTAACGCGCTCATAAAGACGTCACTCCATCGAAATCACCGCACCATATTTTGCCGGGCCCACGTACTAGCGCAAATAATAGAACGGCATGTAGTAGAAGCGAAATAGCGAACGTGCATAATAAATTCGAATCATGATACAGCCAATATGATGTTGGCGTATTTTGTGCTTATTCAGGAGGTTTTAGATCGTCAATACTCAGAAAATATTCTTGTGGGATTTTGTCGAGATGCTTTTTTAAAATATCATAATCTATTTTGATAATTCGACGATCTTGTAATCCAGCCTTGTCAAAAAGAGCGGTGTTTTGGGGGTGATTGCGAAATAGCTTCCAGAGTGAACCGTCAGCAAAAGCATTCTCCAAGCCAGCTTGGAGAATGCCGTGTAATCTCACGTTCTCCTTATTGACAAAAAATAGGCGGGCAAAAGGGTAAACGATAAGAAGTGACGGCTCTATGGCAACCGACGCGGCCTGATCTTGATAGGAGTCGAGAAGTGAATAAATCTCATTTGCTCCAAGCGGTATTGCTTCAAAGCGTTTGGCTTCGAGCATGCGAAACAGATGAGAAAGCTTGGGGGCCGTTAACACGCTAAGGCCAGCGTTGTTAAGAATATCTACATCAGACCAACCAGTACCTTGACCTAGCGTCAGGACCTCTAAGTCTGTAACTGTATTGATCTTGGCACTAAGGTGTAGGTTGGCTTTGTGCATAGCCAACAATCGCCATCCAGAAATACCGTAATCCAGGGGCACTAAAACTGCATTGAAGTCGTTTTCAAAGCTCATGCTTGTGCCGAAGTCCGCTACGGTAATCTGACCCTCGCTCAACATTTTTCGTATTCGGTTATTGTTGGCGCTTTTTGTATTCAGGCTTAATCGATAGGGCTTGTGCGACGCATCAAGAGCCAATTTTAATACGGCATAACCATAGGAGGTATCGCCCAAGCCATTGATATTTGGGTATATAACATCAACAGGCTCTTCATCAGCAAATCCGTTAGCTGTAGCTAATACAGTGAAAAGGAAAAAAACTAAACGTCGAATTATTATATTTGGCACATCTATACCTACCCTATGAACACCTGAAGTTTGTTGCACCTATTGTCTCGTAGCCAGATAGACTACAAAGAGGTGTAGATGGACGCTTAATTAGCTTACATCAATTTAAGCTCATGCACAAAAAGCACCTTTGAGAGAAAGCGCTTAACAAGTCGTTTATAAAGTGAATATGTAGTGACACCCTAAATTTGACCTCTCAGTGAAAGGCGGCTGCAGGCTGTGAAGAGCAGGAAGCTATGAAGTAATGGCGGTCATTCACCGCTATGAGGTAAAGATTGTTTTATGGCCGTGTTTAGGCCTTATAGGGTGACTCTGTTAAGGTGGCATGGCTACGATGTGGTAGCCTACAATTACGGACGGCACAATTCGTAGTGTGTAATTTCAGTCCAGAAGCTATAGCCGCAACCGCCTGGCAGTAACTCGCTTAGTATGTGTCCAAAATTTTCACTTTGTAGGTCTTATAGCAAAAATTTCTCTGGCCCTTATTCTCTGGCCCTTAAGTGCCTACTTGAGAGCGAAAACTATCCTGAAACCGTGGGGAACTATCAAAACTTTCGGGAGTATGGGTGTTCGAATCAATAGTAATAAAGCTGCAAGATAAAACTACAAAAAGTGACATAAAAATTCTGCCGTTTGATTCTGAGCCTATGTTTGTTTATCACATAGTGATCTTGTCTTGTGGCGATTGCTAACCCTCTTCATTAAGCATATAAGCGAATTACTTTGTGTGTGGTTCTAGCTTTAGTACTTGCCTTGCCTTGCCTATTCATAAGTTCAAGTCGAATTTGTTAGGGTCTGGTTTATCGTCCACAAGTACCCTATCAATTACGTTCACTCATGTTTTCACTTACGTTTCCTGGTTTTCTCATCCTAGACTGTGGTTACCGGATGGGATTTTCCAATGTATCTTTAGGTAATATTGAGACCTTTGCAATTGAATCATGGGGAGTTATGTTGCAAACTTAATCAATGTCGGTATTAATCCTTAGTTTCATGCAAGTTTTGGTGTTGCTATTGTTTTCATGAAACCATGGAAAGTTCAACGCTAGTACTACTGTAAATTTAAGACTATTTAATTCTACTCACTTCACTAAACGGATACGAACTAGTGAATTTAACTAATAATAGGAACATAAAATATGTACATTCTTTCACACGATGGAGAGCAAGTTGGTACCACTAAATTGGAGCGCGGCGACCCTTCCATGCATGAAGTGTCGGGCGTTTTCCATAACGTCGGTGGTTCTAAAGCTTTGGCGGGTTGGATTAAGAGCGTAGGTGGTGAAGAGGATGGCGGGGTAGTATTTGTTGTGTTAAATGAAGACTTTACCGTGGTTGATCAGGCGGGAGTAGAAATTAAATTTCAAGAGGCTAGTTTAATTTCAGTTCCGGAAGACGATGAAGCTTTTCTTGATATTACAGGTGTATCTGAAGAGGACTACAAAACTCATTTTTCGGGGCACATATCTGCTGTCGATACTAACGGTTAACACGCCATACGGACACTTGACGTGGGTATCCGCCTAACGCCGTGTTAAGACGAATTATAAAGGGAGCCGTTTTTTTCGTAGTATTTCGCTTTGAATGCTCGATTGCAATTATATTTTCCCATGCTTTTTTTGCCACATTGCCGTCTCTTGTAAATTATCAAACTTGCGTTTCGAAAAATAAAATGCGACTCCAAAACTAAGCGGCAGTGTAATAAGAAAAAATGAATGTGTTTGAAATATTATTAGTAAACCGATTGCATGCACTAGTGACGCAATTAATGCTGGAATTAGTCGGTATTTAAATTCAAAGGTTTTACCCAAATAGGCTGATTGAAATCCAATCAAGGCGGCAGGCAAAAATATTAGCCATAATAAAGTACCGCCCATCAGTGTAAATAGATAGAATAACCCTGCCGCAGGAACTGCGCCTAATATTGCCCCAAGGAGAGCACCTTTTGGTGATTGCTCCTGCTCCAAGTCACTATATGCCTTAATTATTTCTTCTTTATTAAATCGCTTGTTCATCAATTGTCCTGTCCGATAATTATAACGTTGAGTTAATTGACTGAAACTGAACGTTTATTTTGTGTTTTTTTCACATAATTTAACGCCGCAGTGTACGGTAAAGTTGAGTGTTGTTATAGCTAATATTGGTAAAATTCTATTTTTCGTGCATCTAAATTTTGAACGACTAAGACCAGCTGATTGTCAAAATTATAATTTGACAATCAGCAAGTATTCGAGGGCGCCCGCTCGTAAAATCCAAATAAAACAAAATTAAATCAGTAGGTTACAGAGTTTATAGCGAGTGGGTCATAACGAGTGGGTGTCCTCGTATTTACTGGAGGTGTTATCTCTTTGCTGGTTAAATTCTACTTGATGAAGAGTTTGAGTTGACAAAGAGTGTTGCATTTTAAATGGTTTAGCCGTCAGCAACACTGTCGACCAAGCTATCAACCACACTATCAACCATAGATAAGGTTTTGTTCGTAGTGAATTCTCGTTTTTGCTGCGTGATAGGATCTATAAATTTTAGAGTTTTAGCGAGTAGCTGCAATGGTTGCTTGTAGTTATCTTCAGATTCTTCTTGCAAGTTCGGGTAGTACTTATCAAATAGAATGGGTCTACCTATTGAAGCCATGTGTAATCGCAGTTGATGGGTTTTTCCTGTGACGGGCTTTAATTCAAATAAAGATCGTTCTCCTGTTTGTTCAATGCAGTGGATTTCTGAGTGAGTATTGGCTTCACCAGTTTCTATCTGCATTCGAAAATCTTGGGGTCCCCTGGTTATTCTATTTTTTATGGTCCATTTCTTATCGACTATATTGTCACCCTTATGAGCAAGGGCGATTGCGTGATAGGTTTTTTCCATTTTTCGGCTTTCAAATAACGCATGATATTGACGGCGAGAATTTGCATTAAGTGAAAATAGCACTAAGCCCGCGGTGACTCTGTCTAGGCGGTGCAGGGCTTGTAGTTGGTCATTGCCTGTTTTTTCGCGTAAGCGCTGCTGTAAGCATTCATTAACAAAAGGTCCGCCTGGCGTTAAAGCCAAAAAATGGGGTTTGTAAGCGACCAGTAGGAGATCATCTTGAAAGATTATCTCCTCTTTAAATGGAATGCTAGGCTCTTCTGTTACTTCTCGATAATAATACACACGCTGCTGAGCTTGAAAAACACAGTCTTTACTTATTAACGTGCCGTCGTGCCAATGTACTTTCCCTTGAGCCATTCGTTGCTGCCAAATAGCGGGTTTGATCCTTGGAAACTTGATGATTAAGTATTCCAAAACCGTATTAACGCCAGGGTTGTCTTGTGGCAAGCTTAATTTTGACGGTGATTTGGAAATGCTCATTTATTTTCGCTTAGGTTGTTAATTCTGTGCAAGTAAACCCCACAACTATTCTCGCTTATAGCCAACCTTCTGACTTCACCAGACTTAAGTAAGTTTGGCTGACCGGGACACTAGAGCCGTCTTTCAGTTCTAGTTGTGCTTTACCCGATTTGTTGGAGCCCAGTTTGACGGCATCGCGTGAAACCCACCACGAACGATGGACTTGAATCCCTAGGTGGTCAACTTCTCTTATGAGATCGGAAAACCGAATCAGAATCAGCTCTTTTCCTTCAGACGTATGTACCATGACATAGTGATCTTCTGCGGTAAGTGCAAATAAGTCGGATTTTTGTAGGTTCGGTGACAGGCGCTTCCAAAAGCTCGATATCTTATCGTTGGGTTCAATGGGTTCAATGGGTTCAATGGGTTCAATGGGTTCAATAGACTCGCTCGCCTTACTAAGAGCAACGTTTAAGGGCTGTAAATCCGATTCGAGATAGGTAATCGGCTTGGCCGGGTCGTTAGCGGCTTGCGAGCTTGCTTTGCTTAACAATAAAGATACACATACAACGGATAATGATATTACGAGTACAAGTGGAAAGACGCTTTGGAACATATGAAAACCGTCGATGAAATTCAAAGGATATTCAATCCATTGAATAAAGAGTGAAACGGCAAGCGCTATAAATACAGCAAGTAGTGAGTTTTGTATGTATACGCTGGAATTGGGTGCGAGCCATTTTTCGACGACTAATCTGATTGGGTGGCTAATCAGGAAACCAAAGGCAATTTGTACAAACCATAAAAATAGGCGCCAAAGAAAGCGTCCTTCATTGCCTTGGCTGGGCTGAACGAAGGCCAAGAACAGGCTTGCTATTATTATCAACGCCAGCTGAATACGCCAATTGGCCATGATGTAGGCCCTCCATTTAAGAAAATTCACGCATCGCGAAATGCATCTCACGAATTTTAACTCAGTTATACGAACATTTCCTTGCTAAGAACGGTATTTACGCTCTAAATGACATACTTCTAACCAAGCATAACCTGAAGGATGTAAGCCGTATGAATATAAAACACGCTTGTTTGTTTTTTCCACTATGTGTATTTTTTTCTCTATTTGCAGAGGCTGAAGAGCTTGGAGAATTACGCGTCCACGTGAAGGGGCTTAAATCGGATGACGGCGTTGTTCGGATAGCGCTATATACAGGTCAAGCCCAATATGAAGAGGGAAAGGCGTTAGTCGGACTTGAGGCCGAAATTATTGATGGAGAAGCGACTATTGTAGTACTTGATCTTCCGTCAGGTGAATATGCAATAGCTTCGTTCCATGATGAAGATAACGATGGCGAGCACAATAAAAATATGCTCGGTATGCCAACAGAGGCGTACGCGTTTTCTAATGACGCGACGGGCCGTTTTGGTCCAGCCAAATATGAGGATGCTAAATTTTTATATTCTTCGACGCTTAATGTCCATGTGTTGAACTACTAAACCATATGTAACGGAGGAATGATTATGACAACCCGACGTAAGGCATTGATCGCGGCGAGAGCTCTGCTTGTAGCCAGTTGCGGCGCACGAGGTTTATCGGTACATGCGAGCGCTTTCACGAGCGAAAAAATCAACAATGTTAAGCAAGAGTTTGATCAAGCGAGGGCTCATTCACCATGGACGATAGGTTTTGTTCAACCAAACCAGAATTTTCTTGCAACACCGACCCTGCAGAAATTACACGGTAATATACCGGTCGAATTAGAAGGCAAATTCTATAGAAATGGCCCAGCGTTATATGAGCGTAATGGATTTAGAAGTAGCCACTGGATCGACGGTGACGGAATGGTACAGTCGTTTAGTATTAGTGGTCGTAATAATAACGTTGCACATCGCGCCGCCTATGTCGCCACACAAAAATGGTTGAACGAAGAGTCGTTGGGAAGGTTTAACTACGCTCAATATGCTTCACAACCACCGAACATTGAAAAATTTGATCACTGGAATACCGCGAACACGTCTGTATTGCCGGTGGGAGACTCTCTTTGGGCGCTTTGGGAGGGGGGCGCGCCGTATGTTCTGGATGGCGAATCACTTGAAACACTTTCTATGCATCGTTTTTCTGAAGAGTTAGAAGGCGCCGCGTTTTCCGCGCATCCCAAAATAGAACCGCATTCTGATGATATTTGGAACTTCGGGCAACTGGCAGACAAGATCCTTCTTTATAGATTGAACCGTGCAGGAAAACTAAAAAAAATCAAGCTTCTGAACAGTATGCCGCTGGGACTAATTCATGATTTTGTGGTGACTAAAAAGTATTTAATTCTGGGGTTCCCACCTTTTCAGCTTGAATCGTTTGAGTATCCAATTTTAGACGGTTATAAATGGCGCAGTGATAAGGCAACGACCTTTATTGTCATCGATAAGAATACAATGGAGCCGGTTAGAAAATACGACTTGGCGCCATTTTTCTTTTTCCATTATGGTAATGCATGGGAGCACGAAAATGGTGATATTCAGTTTGATTTAGTGTGTTACCCCGATGCGAGTAATATTGAGCAAGATATGAAATCGTTAGTGCGTGGGCAGCAACCAGAAAAAAGTGTAAGTAACTCACATGCACTTGTAACGCTATCTAAATCTGGAAAATCTGCAATTGAGATGCTCCCATTACGCGACGTTGAATTTCCAAAATTACACATGGGATTTACGGGTCGCCTAAGTCGCTTCCATTACATGGTGCGGCAGCATAAATCACATTTACCTAACACTGTATCGAGGATGGATATACTTGGAGGGGAAGTTGATGAATTTATCTATGGCGCAAATTGCATTGCAGAAGAGCACATTTTTATCGCCTCCAAAAAAAATCCAGACAAAGAATCTTTGGGTTGGGTTATTGGCACTACCCTGAATATACAAACACAAAGAACGGAGTTGAATATTTTTAATGCTCAATCAATTGCCGATGGTCCAATGGCTAAATTTACACTACCTTATGCCTTACCACTTGGGTTTCATGGCGCCTGGCAAGGTCGTAAGGAGTAAGTGAGAATGTTCACGATGCCATTGGTTTTTTAAGTATTCTCGTTAGAGGCATCGTTATCCTGGGTCAATGTAACTATTTTTTCGAATAGAATATTACGATCAGCCGGCTTAGCGAGAAAGTCACATTTATACAATTGTTTTATTGGCGTGTTTTCGCGCTCAAGAGAATTGGCAGAAAGGAATATAACGGGTGTCTCGTGTGTCGATGCGTTGTCACGCAGCTTGCTATAGATGTCAAACCCCGACATTCCGGGGAGGATTATATCGAGAATAAACAGGTCAGGTTTGAAGGACGACACAGTAAGTTTATGCAGAAGTGCTTCACCGCTGACCGACTCGTCGACACTGCAGTTTATCTTGTTTAAAAGACCTGACAAAATCATTCGATTTACCATGTCGTCATCAACCATGGCGACGAGTAATTTTTTACTATTTTGTGGGTACGTGGGTGAGGCCGGTATAATTACATTGTTCTTGATGGTCTGTGCGGAATCTCCTCGGTTTGCCATTGGTAAAGTGAATCTAAACTGACTCCCTTTGCCAACCGTAGATTGTAAATGGATACTACTGCCGTGCAGCTCAATTAATTGGCGTGTAATTGATAGCCCCAGGCCCGTGCCTCCAGCAATACGGTTGCCTGAATATTGTAGTTGATGAAACGAGTTAAATACCTGATCAATATGTTCTTTAGGGATGCCGATGCCGGTATCCTCTATGAGAATTTCAACGCTGTTTTCATTGAGCGCAGCACTAACTTTAACGAATCCTTGGTCAGTATATTTAATGCCGTTGCTGATAAGGTTGATAATAATTTGTTGGAGTCTGTCAGCGTCAGCCTTAACCATGTAAGTGTCAGGTTTGATATTGTTGATAATTCTAATATCTTTTCCAGAGATTAGGGGCTCTACAATTGAGTTGACTTGCTCGACAACCGCGTGAATGTCTACGGTGCCTATATTTAAGGTGAGCTTGCTGTCGATTATCTTGGAATAGTCGAGTATGTCGTTAATAAGGTTAGAAAGACGCCTTCCGCTTGCCTTGATAATGTTAAGGCGTTTGTTTATGTCTGGCGAGAGACTTTCACCATAGTCGTCGATTATGGCTTCTGAAAGGCCTATCATGCCGTTGATTGGGGTGCGCAGCTCGTGGGACGTGAGTGCAAGAAAGGCGTCTTTGTTTTTATCTAATTTAATCAGTTGGGCGTTAAGGTTGCGTTGATTTTTGAGGTCGTTTTTTCTAAATTGATATCGTAAATAACCATAAATGAGAAAACATAAAACGCAAATATAGCCCGCATAGGCCCAGAGTGTTCTCCAGGGGGCAGGCTTAATATGTATGGAAAGTAATGTGTTTTCGCTGCTCCAGTTACCTGAGTGATCTTTTGCTTTTACGTTAAAAATATAATCCCCTGCATCTAAATTTGTATAAGTTGCGGAGCGAAGATCATTGACGTAATTCCAACTTTTATCAAAACCTTCGAGTTGGTATGCGTAACTGTTTCTATGGGCAGAGCGAAAACTTAGCAGCGCATATCGTATAGTAAGGAATTTTTCCTTGTGATTTAAGGTAATGTATTCAGTGTGTGGGGCGGACGTTTCGAGTGATGGCATGTCTCTGTCGATATGCAGCGGCGTGTTAAGCACACTTACGTCAGTCAAATAAATAGTGTTTGGGGAGTCAACTTGATCTATTTTCTTAGGCTCGAATATAGTGAGGCCTTCGGTACTCCCCACATATAATACGCCTTGTGAGTCTACAAGAATGGCATTGCGATTGTGGTTATCTCCGGCGAGGCCGTCGCTGGTATGAAGGGATTTTATTTTCCCTGTTGCGTGCTCATAACGAGCAAGGCCATTACTTGTGCCAAACCACATGTTTCCCTGTTTGTCTTCTGTTATAGACAATACTGAAGATGAGGGAAGGCCGTCTTTTTTGTCGAACGTAAGGAAAGAATCCTGCTCTTTTTGATAGAGATTTACCCCAGATCCGTCCGTACCTATCCAGATTCTTCCTTTGCTGTCTTTATAAATTACACGAATGACATTTCCTGAGATGGACCCCGGATCTGTAGGGTCGGGTTGATAATGTTTGAATTTCTCGGACTTTGGGTCAAATAGATCCAGTCCTTCGGGGGTAGCGACCCATATTTTTCCGTTATCATCTCCAGCGACACCGCAAACATGATCGAGCACGAGGGAGTCTGGGTTTTGTGGGTCGTGGTGATATGTAATGAAATTATCCGTCTTGGGTAGGTAGCGCATCAGCCCACCTTGCTCTGTCGCGCCGACCCAGACGTCACCATTCTTATCGATGTCTACTGCCCAAGCAAAAGGGCTACTAAAGCTGCTGGGGTCATTTGGGTCGGGGTAATAGTTTTTAAACTGCTGTGTCGTGGGGTTAAATTTATGCAAACCGCCAGACCATGTGCCAATCCAGAGATTTTTTTGTTGGTCTTCCTTGATAGAAACAACAACATTAAAGCGTAGGCTGTGGGGGTCATTGTCATCATGTTTGTAGTGTTTGAACTCGCCGTTACTACGATCGTAAAGGTTTAATCCATCTTCTGTGCCCAGCCATATTTGATTCTTACTATCTTCAAATATATTTAAAATGCCATTGTGGGAAAGAGATGTTGGGTCTTTGGGGTCATGTGTTAGGGTTTTAAATAGTGATTTTGATTGGTCGTAGAAATCAATACCTGTGGAAAAGTTACCGACCCACAAGTTCTCCAGCTTGTCTTCATAAACCGAGCGAATCTGATTAGAGCTAATCGATGTACGACGTGTTGTGTTGTGTTTGTATACGTGAAAGCTGTCTGTTGCCGGATCGTATAGGTTGAGCCCACCATGATCGTAGGCTATCCATACTCGATTTTTACTGTCGACTAAAATATCTTCAACGATGTTGCTTCCAGGGCTACCGATTTCGCCCAAACGATGAGCATATCGGCGTACTTCGCCTGTACTTAATTGTATGCGGGCTAAGCCCTCACCTTTTGAGCCGACCCACAGGTTGCCCGAGGCATCGCTCGCAATTCTATTGATGTTATTCGAAGGCAGGGATTTGCTGTTGTTGCTGTCGTATTGCCACTGCTTGACGTGTTTTAAGTTTGAGTCGAGTTGTATTAAACCTGAATACGTTGTTCCGAGCCAAATATTATCGTGCGCGTCAATGTGAATGTCACGTACAAACTTTACGTTGTTCTCTTCGTAAAAATAATGGACGAATTGAGTTCGTTCGCTATTCAGTACACTCAATCCTTCTTTGGTACCAATATATAGGCGATTGTCCGGCGATACTGCCAGCGCGCTGATAAAATGATTAATAGGCTTTTGATCTTTAAGCTCAGCTGTACCGAAACAAGAAAAGTTTTCCTTGGTAGAGGAGTAACTACAGAGCCCTTTAGTGGAGCCTACCCATAGCTGGCCACTTTTATCTACGGCCATATCCTGTATGAAGTTACTGGGTAGCGTATTTTCTGTTGATGGGTCCGTACGAAAAAATTTGTACTCGTGAGAGTCAAATCGCGCTAAACCACTTTCGCCAGCAAACCATAGGAAACCCGTAGAATCTTGTATTGTTTTAGTGGACGCCCCAAAACCTTCGATTGATTCATTGCGTGTATTATCATTCGATAATAGGTGCTCAAACTTTAGGTCTGGTGCTGCAAGACTGAATGCACTTACGCAAAAAGTCGAGCAAGCAAAATATACGTAGAGCCGAACCAGGAAATACAGTGATCGACTCTTTAAAACTCTTCGCAACTTCATTCTGGGACCTGTGATCTATGACCCAAGGCTTGTGATTGAGCGTGTACCCCCAATCCATTGCTTTAGGAAAAAAATAATTATCGCATATCCAGTGAGTTCATTCATACATGAGCTTTGAACTTTCGGCGTAAATGAAATCAATATGGCGCCTATATAGGGTAGCCTAAATACACCAGCCTAACCGTCTTTATCTTTGCCTCTATCAATGACCGATAGTGCACTGCATAAGGTAAATTGGAGCCAGAGGACAATGGCCCTAGGGTCGGGTCAGCTAAGATAAGGGAAGGGATATAACATAGGTTTTACTAAGCCAAAACTTTAGTTAATATGGGCTTTTTAAGATAGTATTCGAGGACACCTGCACATTAAATCTCATTAAATCAGTAGGTTATAGAGTTAATGGCGAGTGGGTGATTAGATGGACGCTCCAAGCAGTGCAACCGGCGTCACAATGCGCCAAACTGAAAGTGCACAAACACAATTCAGTTAATCACTAGGAGCACCCACATGGCAAAGCATAATCTATTATC
>JBLIMQ010000118.1:0-13087 GCA_047638775.1 Flavobacteriales bacterium | reverse complement strand
AAAAATATATAGTCCAAAGTGCGACGGAATTTTTATCAAAATCTAGGCATCATAAATGTCAACTCAACTCAACTCAACTCAACTCAACTCAACTCAATTTAATTAAATTTACATGGGCTTCGAACATGTGAGCTACGACCTGGTTTGAAATCACTGCGAGCGTAGATAAATTGAAAATTAAAGGGATCCCCGCTCTAAAAAATCACCGGAATTTACTCAAAAAAATCACCGTTAGTAATGGAAGTTTTATTTTAAACTTAAAAAATATAGTGTGGAATACACAATGTAAAATGCGGAATTTTCAAGAAAGTTGTAGTCAAAA
The DNA here is from genome assembly GCA_047638775.1 of Flavobacteriales bacterium. Classification (GTDB taxonomy): domain Bacteria; phylum Pseudomonadota; class Gammaproteobacteria; order Pseudomonadales; family Cellvibrionaceae; genus Agaribacterium. The sequence continues at coordinate 12,765 of JBLIMQ010000118.1, read as the reverse complement.
CATTCAACTTTCTGTTTTTTGGATATCTGGATTGAGTTCGACGTCTTCTATTGTTGCCTAACTTCGAATTGAGCGAGGCCATGTTGCTGGTTTCGTTTTTTGAGCGTCGTTATACTAATGTATAAATTTGTCTACCCAGTAACGCGCAAGCGTAATTCGCTAAATCCTTATTTCGGCGACTAAGGACAATGTCTTACTGTCGTGAAGAAGGCTACCGAGTAGGAAGTGTCGCTACTAGCACGAGGGCGACTACGTGAGGTTGCTACACTTAAAGCATACATTTTTGGCGTAATGTAAAGCTCTTCATCGGCGCGCCGTATCATAATGTAGGGGATTAGAGACCATTAACCCCTCGTGCGTTTCGTAACTTATTGATTTTATTGGGTTTTATTTTCTTTTGCGAGAGTAAGTCCTCGAAAAGTGTGTTGTAACTCGTTTGATCGAGGAAAATATAAGTGACAGGTACGCTAAAAAACTATATTTTAATGTACTAACATAAGGACAAGTGAAATCCTTAGATGTGTTTGCCCCTATCCGGGCTGCATGAATTACCAGAAGTTTTGACTGCTTACAATATTAGGATAAAACGTGAAAATTATTACCATCTTTTTAGCTGCGACCATTGGCTCATTTGCGTCCACCGGTATAGTCGCGAGCGACACTAAAAATAACAGCAACAACGGCCAGAACCTTTCCAGCACACAAGCAATACCAAATCTGGGCGATGATGCGTCCGTTAGCGAGGATGCCGCCCCAAAGAATACGACCAAAGAGTTTGATTCAGAATACCTAAGCTTGGTGAGTAAAATACAACAAAACCCTGATGCCGTAGATTTCAATGAGTTTCGCTGGACATATACCCGCACTAAGTTTTACAGACCTTATTCTGGGCCTGAGAAAGGCCACCGTGTACTATTAAGAGAAGCTTTGGTTGAGAAAAAGTGGGCCGACTGTATTGCAATGGCTGAGACTATACTAGCTTACAATTACACAAGCTTAAGTGCTCACTATGGCGCCATGGCTTGCCACAAAAACGCCCTAAAAGGCGATAAAGAAACGTCGCATAAAACAACTCTTAACAAGTTATTAGATGCCATTTTAGCGACCGGTGATGGAAAAACAAAAGAGACGGCATTCGTCACCATCAGCACGGGTGAGTTAAGAGCCTTTGTAGAGCTACTGGGTCACGACATTGTGAGTCGCGAGAAAATAGAAGAAAAAGACGCCGTGTACGATCTAATCAATGTTAAATTGCGTGACACTGGTAAAGAAGCAGCCCTGTATTTTAATATTTCGCGTCAATGGTCTGTCGGACAAAGAGATATGGGAGACTTAATTACACCGATTAAATCTTCACTGCGGCGGTAACCGGAAGAGCAATCAAAAGGGACGCCCATTCGTGATAAGCCCATAACCTTCAGCTATTAATGGTTATTCTTTAAGTCGTTCAAGTGGGTGTCCCGGTTTTTCCCGAAGCACGTAAAAAAGGTAAGTCGAAGAAGGAGATTTGGGCTATATAAAGAAAACACCGTCTCTAGTGCTGTCGGCAACCTTTTAAATTAAAGTAAACAATTTCTATTAGAGGGCGTATAACTGCGACGCATAATTTGAGCTTTGATTTCATTACGGCACAAATTAGGTATCTCCTTAGTTCGTCTGTACGTTCAGTGTTAAACGGAATTTGAATATCACATGGAAAAGTTATCCCTTAGAGCATTCGGCCTATTAGGTCTTGTATTATTTTTGCCATTATTCTTTCTCACCTTTGCAGATCCTCAGCGAATAGAGAAGTCAGGTATGTCATTTATAGAATGGAAACTGCAATCGAAGACAGATGAAAAAATTGATTCGATCAAACTGCCAGAGCCAAGCAAATTTGAAAAAATTCTCGGTGAAAAAGCTAAAGAGTTAAGAGTAAAGACAGGAGCGGAATTGGAATCGGTTAAAGCGCAGCTGAAGGCTGATTTGCCTGCTATTCTAGCCACACAACTTGCCAAGTTAAGAAATTCAGATTGCACCTGCAGAGCGAAATGGGAACAGTCATTAAGAGTGTCCATGGGAGCAAAGTTGGTTTCCTTGCAAAATGCAAAATCAAAGTTAATCGATTTCACTCATATTAAGTACATGGAAATCGTTCACAAGCTAACTTTTGATGTGCGTATCTTTCTAGGCGCTAACACTGCGATTTTTATACTTTTACTATTGGCATCATTTATTCAACCAAGGGCCGTGAAGCAGCTGTTTGTTCCTGGTGTGTTAATGCTTGTATCCACCATTATATGTTCGTATTTTTATTTGTTTGAGCAGAACTGGTTCTACACAATCATTTACGATAGTTACACAGGATTTACTTACATAGGTTATTTGGCTCTGGTATTCGCTATTCTCTGCGATATTATTTTCAATAAGGCGCGGGTTACCACTGAAGTGCTGAATGCTTGTTTAAGTGCGATTGGTCATGCGGCTAGTGTAGCGCCTTGCTAAGTGCGTTTAACAAACATAAGCTAGAGCGTAGACCGCTTCGCTTGGAGTATAACTGTGTGCGCAAAAACGACTTAAGTTCCTGTGAGTGTCTCTCGCAAAATCATCTCTCGCAAAATCATATAGTTTGGTACGCTCCCTTATGTCTACATCTAGCTCAAATCTACCTATATTGTACTCCCTACAGCACTGCCCCTATGCTATGCGCGCCCGCTTAGGGATTTTATTGGCTCGGCAATCCGTATTAATTCGCGCTGTTGTCACAAAAAATAAACCCGCAGAAATGTTAGCCGTATCACCTAAGGGCACTGTACCGGTATTAATATTTGATCACACTGAATGTAGTGACATTCAGCATCCGGTGGGTACTATTATTGATCAGAGTGTCGATATCATGTTGTGGGCGCTAAAGCTAAATGACCCTCAAAATTTATTACGGGCAGAGGACCCACGTCAACTAGCATCCATGTTAGAACTTATCAAAAAGAACGATGAGGAGTTTAAGCCCAAGTTGGAAGTTTATAAGTTGGCGAAGCGGTTCCATAAAGATTCTGAAGTGAACGATCGTCAGAGCTGTGAAGGTTTTATTGCAGATTTAGAAAGTAAATTAGAAAAAAGTCACTATTTAATGGGCGATCAAGCCAGCTTGGCTGACTATGCTTTACTGCCATTTGTACGACAGTTTTCACGAGTCGATCGAAAATGGTATTTGCAATCTCCTTACCCTAAATGTCGAGACTGGTTAAACCGGCACTTACAAATGCCGCTTTACACCAAAGCTATGGCTAAATATCCACTGTGGCTAGATTGCCACAAAGCCTTTTTGTTAGGGGTAGGCTAAAGCCTTGTTCCCTGCAGCGCGCTTTTGGTAGGGCGCCACAGGACGTTGTGATTATTTATAGGCCCTGCTTGTATTGAGCGTTGGTCGATACCGTAACCATCTGGTGTAACTGAACGCCAGATTCCTGCGCGCCATTTAACACATTTTCAAAGTGATGAATCAATTGAATTTTATCTAGTTTTTCTTTCGATCCGCTACCGATATCGGTTAGATCTATAAAGAATTCATCAAACAAGTGTGAATAATCTTTAACGGCATCTACATTCAAAAATTGTTCGTGATTATAAATGCTCGGATAACCGCCTTTTTGTTTGTCGACCGCAAAAGAAATACCTTTTACATTGGTGATGGACGTGGCCTTTTCACATTTCAGCATACAGCCGTCTTCGATACTGGGTTTTTTACAGCCGACCGTTTGTTGAAAGAAGCACTGACGGCTGGTCATCATTAAAATGGGGTGATAGATACTGTAAAGCAACTTGAAGTTTTCCGGGCGTTTAATATTACGAATTTGCATTTTATTAATCTCGTTAGAGATAAATGCGCCCTTACAATTCAGATCCTCTTTCAGTGTTAGTAGTGCATAGGAGTTAGTCGTATTTAAGAATGGACCTGCCACCCAGTCAATACCCATTTCAAATGCTTTGTAAGCGATGCCGGTATTGTTGCTAACGATATGCTTTGGTTGTACTTCTTCGAGTACTTTAATCGCCTCTAGATAATCTTTGCCAATGAGCACGGCAGGGAACCATGGGATAAGCTGTGGATTCTCTAAAAATAGCTCGATATACACTCGGTCGCCCACTTTGAAACTTTCGGGCAATTTAAAATAAATATCGGCATCTGTTTCATCACATAGATAGATGTCTTTTGGATCTGCAATTAACAGAGACATCTGTGGTTTTTCTTCTATTTTTTCATGCTGCTTTAAGGGCGATATCTCAACAGCCGGGATAACGGCTATAGAGTCATTTAGTAGAAACGCCAGTTCTTTTTTTAGTGAGGTCAATTCTTTGAATGGAATGTTCAACCCTGAATCAAAACCCTCATAATCAAAGCTTTCAATCAGATACTCGAAATTATTGAATGATTTGAATCGTTTTTCAATATCGAGTTTATCAATGCCTGATTGACCCGCTTTAATTAGACTCATTCCAGATTTAACGATAAACGTTTTATCATTAGCAACAACTGCGGTTACTGTTAAAGGCTCACCTAGCTTTCCTGAAAAATTCAATGTAAGAGGCTTTTTGTCGGATATGCTCAGATGTTTTATTTTTTCTTCTACGATTAGGCTTATCTGATTTTTTTCTTGTGCTAGGTCATGCTGAGTCTCTTGTATTTGAACGACAGATATAGCGTCGTTCTTCTCATTAGCATGCGTAAAGCTATGGTCGCGAGGATTATCAATGAACATTGATTTTTTCATGTCACCTTTTAGAAAAAGGTTGGTGAAATCTCGGTTAAATACCTTGTAGAGGTTTGAGTCGTCATCTAGTAGCTTTCCGGTCTCAATAAACTTATTAATTTGTTTGCGCCAGCTATCAACCACCGTGTGAACATACTGCGCTCCTTTGATTCGCCCTTCGATTTTTAAGGAATCGACGCCAGCGTCTACCAGCTCGGGTAAATCAAAATACGCTGAATTATCTTTTAAGTTAAGCGGGAATTTATTGCCCGTGGCGGTAGGTTCATATTCATCACGGCATGCCTGGCTACAGCGACCACGATTACCGGAGTTACCGACACTGACCGAGCTTGAATAACATTGGCCAGAAAATGCAATACACAACGCACCATGAACAAATACTTCTGTTAATACGTCTGCGTCATGCGCTACTTTTGTTAATGCTTTAATTTCAGTCAGGTTTAGTTCACGCGATAGATTAACGCGTGAAGCCCCTATTTTTGACAGAAACTGAACTTGCCCTTCATTGTGCGTAGTTAACTGAGTGGAGGCGTGTATATGCAAACTTGGAAAATACTTTTTAACCAGATTAAACAGCCCCAGGTCTTGCACAATGATTCCGTCGATTCCACTGTTCACAAGCTTATTCAATAGCTTAACTATGCCGACGACTTCGTGCTCTAAAATTACTACATTTAGGGTTAAAAAGACCTCGCAATCATATTTGTGAGCCAGTTTAACGATACCGATTAGTTCATCAAAGGATAGGTTAGCCGCACGGTTACGGGCATTGAACGTATCAAGGCCGCAATATACGGCATTGGCACCTGCTACAATGGCCGCTTTAATCGCGTTAACATCACCGCCTGGGGCTAATAGTTCTATTTTCTTCGTCATACAAGTCCACTTCAGTCTTTGGCAGGTAATGTTGCAATTTTGAGGCGCGATTTTATCTGTGCGCCCTAACTATTGCTATCAAATAATCAGTCCTGGCCGTTTAATATCTTAAGGCGCGCGTAATTTGAATTTCCAATTGAGCACACAGTCCAGAGTATTTTGGAGGAAAACTGGGGAATACTCTGATGAAAGTGCGCGTAAGTCGTTGATTAATATAGTGTTGAGCTTGTTTTTTCGGCTCAAAAGCTCAATGATTCCCGAAGGGCACTCGCTTCTAAGTACTCGCTTCTAAGTACTCGCTTCTAAGTACTCGCTTCTAACTAGGGTTGATGATTCTATTCGGAGACCAAGTAGCTACAGATTTTGTCTGTTGGCGTTGAGGTAGATGTTTCAGCAATCGTGTTATCCCCATCGAGGCTAGAGCCCGTCACTGAGTAGGATAAAAAAATGGTTCTGCAGCTTCAGAGCCTAGATTCATGCAAGGTGATAATGTTGTTTTTATCGGAGAGTGTCTAATGCGGGTGTTCTGCATTCACGGCAAAACGGATAATGAATAAAGAGAAAGGAGGGTACTGCAGTTTGGTATTCTTAAAGAAAACGATTAAGTTAAATACAGTGTTTTTTCGACGCGAGCAACAGGTTAACAACGCCGCTATGCGCTCGATCACGCTGAACACACTGGTTGGGTAGATTCGTTTTTATTCCTGAATCAAAAAAAACGGGCCAATTGAATTGGCCCGCTTCTCTTCTAAACACTACACAATAATCAATCTAGTCGAAACGCAGTTGAACCGATTGCGCTTCGTCGTTACGTGTGACGATTACACTCGTTACGCCTGGTAAGCTGGTGCTCCCGAAAAATCCAGAGGCAATGTAAGAACCGCCAGCATGTTCTACGGTTACGTCGTAGGCTCCGCCGGTGTTTTCTACATAGAGATTGCGTGGAATGGGTACCGCAAACTGTACGTGAATGGGTGCTTTACATCGGAACTCTACAAGTGCGCGATCACCTACTGCGGCAATGACTAAAGGGTTTGCTGGATCTAAGCCTGCGCAGTCACTCGGTGGCGGTGGTGGCGGTGGCGGTGGACCTGCAGGGTCAGTAGCCGGTGGGTAGGCATTATCGAGCAAAACTTGGAAGTGCTCTGAATACCATCGGCCGGCGTGCGGTGCGTCGGGTAATGCGCCAGTACCAAGAGTAGGGTCCGAGGTGTTGTTAGAAATTGGGTCACACATTGGGTCGTGACGCTTGGCTGGGTCGTTAGGATCTGGCTCGAAGTTTGGATCGGCAATACCGTCTGATTCACCGGGGGGTTTTACCCAAACAAATGCATCAATACCGGTATACGGATCGGCCCAAGGTTTAAAGCCTATACCGCCAGGTTGGTTGCACCAGTTACCTCGGTGGAAGCGACCGTCTACGCGTGACTCATTGGCATAATCGTTAACGTTAGTTGCCGTACTGACAGCTTCAGGTCGATTAACGCCGCCCCAACCATTGCGACTTGTATCGATTAGCATACCAATCGTGGATGGTGCGCCACGCTCGATCATACCTAGGCGCCATGCTTGAACGTAGGACTTCTCGTCGAATTGAAGATTCCACTCATAAAAATCTGATGAGCGAACCTCTTGGCTACCGCCTACAACTAATGCTGGGTCAGGTAAGAATGGCTCTGTTGTTGGCGTGTAGTTGGCGCTATTGGAGATGAACCCAGCGATGCTATCCCAACCTGCGTCGGAGTTTTCAACGACTTCAGCAATTAAATCAATTGCAGGTCCGAAGTTTGAATCCCAGCCTAACCAGCCAGAGTGCGCAATATCGATATAAGCGTAAACGTTACGAATTGGCGATAGTTGGTTTAAAGCATGACGAACACCGTCGCGATAGCCGCCTGCGCCATTCGCTTGTGCACAGTCAGGTACATCTAAGTTCGTTACCAAGTTGGGTAGTGAATCTACTTCAATTATGGCGACGATATTAAGGCTGGCATATTTGGGGTCAGCTAGAATTTCGGCTATTGGTGCTATGTATTCTTCTTGATAACGCTGGAAGCCATTTTCGTCGATACGCAGTTCGCCACTAGAGGCTAATGCGGCACAATCGCGGTTTGGTAAATCGTAGACAACAAACATAAACATGCCTGCGTTCTGCGCCAGTGCTTCGTCTAAATGGCCACGTAAACCAATGCCGTCGGTAATAGCGCCGATTCTATCCATCCATACAGCGGTGTTGTAGCCGGCAATAGCATCACCACCGGGTTCAGCTAAAGCTTTAGCTGACCAAACCGGATCAACATAGTAGCTCACGTCACGGAAAGGGTTATCAACACGTACATGCTGATCGCTTACGGTTACTCGTATGCTATCGGTACTGCTGGCGTCACCATCGCTTACGGTAAGAACAACATCGTAAGTACCGTTAAGTGTGAAGGTGTGTGAAGGCGATTGATCCGTTGAGCTAGTGCCATCATCAAATGCCCAGCTATAGCTTAAGGTATTCGGGCCGGCGTCTGGGTCATTAGATGCAGATCCATCAAACTGTACAAGCAATGCAGCTGTTCCAGTCACACGATCGGCACTTGCCGCAGCAATAGGCGCCTGATTACCCGTTGCACTTATTTGCACGGTAGCGGTATCGGATAGGAGTCCATCACTCACGGTAAGTGTCGCCGTATATGTGGCTGCAGAGTTGTAGGTGTGTTGAGCCAGTGCACCGGTACCGGAGCTACCATCACCGAAATCCCAGCTGTACTTGAGCGGGTTAGGTGCGGCGTCAGGATCGACAGAAGCGGAGCCGTCAAATTGAACGACTAGTGGGGCAGATCCCGCCGTCGGCGTCGCAGTCGCAGCGGCCGTTGGGGCAAGGTTCCCGCTGGTTTCAGTTACATCGACATTGACCGTCGTCGTATCTTGAGCAATTCCATCACTTACGGTTAACGTAGCGACGTAGCTACCGGCCACAGTATAAACATGGCTAGACTGAATACCCGTACCGCCTATGCCATCACCATAATCCCACGTGAACGTTAATTCACTTGAGCTATTGTCTGGGTCTGTCGTCGCTGAAGCGTCAAAATCAACGCTTAGCGGAGCATCACCCGTATTAGGGCTTGCACTAGCAGCCGCTACCGGAGCAAGGTTTGTAATATTAGAGCAAACAGTACCGCTAATAGCGGGTACTTCTGCTGCGGCCTGACCCTTAGAGCCTTGTACTCCAAACGCGACGGTTTGTCCCGGTTGAATGAGGCTGTTCCATGACAAGCCTGTGGCGATGTAAGGGTTTGATCCGCTTACATTGGCATTCCAGCCAGAAGGCCTTCGGTCGACACCAGTGTAGGCCCATGATACTTCCCAGCCATTTATAGCTGTGGTGTCATCGTTGGTGATTTTGATTTGCGCGACAAAGCCGCTATTCCATTCGTTATCCACGACGTACTCGCAGACTGCAGCGTAACTTGCCGACGAGCACAAGCACGCAAGACTGGCACCTATCGACAAAAGCCGATGACGCGTTTTATTTTTATGATGCATAGTTTATTCCTTTGAAGTTTCTACAAACATGATCCACAGCGCAATGCACGCTAAAGCATTGTTCTGTGGTGATAGCACTATGTTTGGATAAATCAAAGATGTCGTCGTACTGACAGCAAAGTAAGTTCAAATAATATTTGTGCGTTAAAAAAGACTTTAAATGCGCGTTCAACTACTAATAATGGTCTTCTTTGAGACTTATGACCGTTTTGATTTGAATTTATAGCGATATCATTTAGCCTGCGGACTTCTATGGACTTTCCTGTTGCGATAGATTGTTGAAAAGTATCTTTTATATTGCACTTAGACATACTTACTGGCCGACGTTAAAGTGGCAATCTTTATAGATAGTGCTAAATTTATGGTGTTCACCTCGTGATGAATTATATTTGATTGAGGTGTATGTAGCGGGGCTTTGTAAATCTAAATATACTTTTGCAATTTGGCCGCGTACTGTCGTTAATTTGTACCCGTCCGTAAATACTTCATCGCGAGTGGCCATAAAAATTACTAAGCCTGTTTTACTAAACCTATGTTACATAAACCTATGTCACTAAACCTATGTCACTAAACCTATGTCACTAAACCCGTGTTACTGAACGTAGGCACGTGTTTGTTGCAAATAACACCTTATAGTGGCGTGAAGGTGGCCCTTTAAATGGGTTCTATAGCGGAGTGCTATTTAAATGTGGACATTAACTACTAGCTAGCTGTTAGCTCTGACATAAAAAAATAATAATAACGAAAAGCCGCGTATAAGCTGGCTTAGATACCAGGTCGCTAGGTTATGCTCGAACGTATTCTTTATAATACTCATGATGTTGTTTTACTGATTACAGTCTATGAATGCCTCTTGTTTGCGACGCTTATAGGGTTCATATGGCGTGAAAAATACCTTAGTAACTTTTTATTAGTGGGCTTCCTTTTATCGACTGCGGCGATACCGTTAGACACCTTAATTAGCTTTGGTGCTGGCGTTCGTACATGGTTTATTGATAGCCACCCCAACTGGTTTTATGTCTTTGAGGTGGGTTACTGGATACAAGGGCCTTTTCTATTATGGTATGTGCGTTCACTCGTCTATAAAAACTATTCTCTTGCGTGGTCTGACTTAATTTATCTTATTCCATTTTGCCTGTATTTTTCTCATCAATTTATTGGTTATCATCTTTTACCTCAAGATTTTAAAGTTTACTTACAACAAAATTACGATATCGTAACCCAGTCCAGCTCTGTCTTCTATATCGTCTTCGCACGTGAGTTGCTGCGTGTGTTCTTTGGGGTGAGATGTATCTACGAGTTGCGTCATTATCGTCAACAAATTAGCCGTCGTAATAGCCAAAACCCCGTATCAAATATGTTGTGGTTATACCTGCTTATAATTGGATTTACAGCGATTTGGTTGGCGAGTTTAGTTATGTCGGTTTTGATTCTCTATTCAGTTGAATCTGGGGTGCCAATTAACATTGATGTCATTGGTTTAACGTCGAATTATATTGTTTGTGCTTTGGTTGGGGTATTTATAGTCTTAAAGTCGAGCATGTTTGCATCCGAACAGGTTATCGAAAGAATTCATGTGAGTAGTACAACAACAACCAGGAAGTATCGTGTAAGTCTTGTCCAGGTACGTAATATTGAAGAATTTATGGAGAAAGAAAAGCCCTACTTAGACTTAACGCTAACATTGGATTCTTTGTCGAATCAGTTGTCTATGTCGCCAAGGAACCTATCCAAAATAATAAATCGACATTACGGCTATAATATTTTTGAATTCATAAATAAATATAGAATTGATGAGGCGAAAGCCCTTTTGGTAAGTGAGGATCATAGAAAAACGTCTGTTCTTGATGTTATGTATATGGCTGGATTTAATAGCAAAGCAACATTTAATAATTCCTTTAAGAAAACTGTCGGCGTTACGCCTAGAATTTATCGCAATAGCAAGCCGGATAATGTATTGGAGAAGGACGCGCCCGTTAGAAAACGTGCATGAATAAGCGATTTAATATGAACTATGTATGCTTCGTCGAATACTATTTCGATTGATAGTGATTCAGGAGTGATTGGTTTAGATCTGTGTGCTTTTAGATATGCGTAGTCTTAGATGTGGATGGTTTATATAAGCGTAGTTTAGATGTAAGTGGCCAATATGTAAGTACTAATAAGTGGATGGTTAGAGCATATAGTCAATTATTCCTACTGTACGTAAAAATTCAAAATAAATAGTAAGATAATAAACAGTATCTCTATATTAAAAAGTTCATGTCATCTGGAGTCTAACTATATTAATGAAGATGAGAGTGGGTGAGAAAAGCCTAATAATTTTCGCGTCAGTACTCGTCGTCAGTACTCGTCGTTACTAGCATCGTTGTAGTAAACGTGAATCACTTCTTGGTTGATCAGAAGCATGAAAACTGTCGCTTTTACGCCAAGGCTATAGTAGACGTGAGTGAAACCTGCACGGAGAATTGTAGCGAACTAATCATGACCTTTACAAAGCTTACATCAGACGTACCGCCTGATTTTTCTATGCGGTACCTAAGCGCTTATATCAATGAAAATCAAGCGCAGTTGTATTTTGAAGCCTATCGCCATTGTATGATTACACGCTACCCTTCGTTAAAACTCTAAGCTAAATTGATTGCTTCTGCATTAGCCAACCAATATTTTAGTCTACTGAATACTGAATACTGAATACTGAATACTGAATACTGAATACTGAATACTGAATACTGAATACTGAATACTGAATACTGAATACTGAATACTGAATACTGAATACTGAATACTGAATTGTGAGTGAGTGAGGTGGTTTTTTGCAGGGTGGCGATAAACAAAAATAGAAGACGTCTCTGCGCTATGAAATCGCAGATGTTAAACTTAATCAACTATTTTACTTGATTAATACGAATTCCGGTGACTCTGGCGGTCTTTTAAAGTTGATTGGCTAACCTGCGCAAAAAAAACGCGCTACCTGAACTCGCGTTGTGGAAATCGAATAAAGGAAAAATCATAAGTCTTGATCGCGTCGCAAAAAAGTGGAGATACCGTTAGTATCGGTATTTTGCTTTCTGAAATCTATCAGTGATGTATAGTTAGGTTTATCTACATCGGTTAGCTTTATTTGAGCTGGCTGGTTGTTTGTCGAGCAGAAGAACACTAGCGCGAAGTAACTTTTTATGAGTTTTAAGAGCCAATTTTCGTCATTTAAGTCTTGGCTGGCGGAAAATCTATATCCATTGATCGAGTTTCAGCAGCGAATATGGGTCGTTAGTGTCGGTCAAGGCACGGCAATGAGTGATACCTTTATTGTGAGTGAAGATGGCTTTAGCGAGCCATTAGAATGGATGAAACGTAAAGGCTATGACGAAGGAATGTTAGAGCGAGTCGAAGTCTTGAATCGCTCGGAAGCTATTGTTTTTGATCTGCAGGGTAAGAAGCACTATTTATTGCGTGTGAAATAATGAGAGTGTAAAACTATTGTGTTCGAGATTTTTCACAGTACTGTTCTCGGTATTGTATGCACTCTCTGTACCTCCCTTATAGCCTATTTTAGTTCCATTTATCCTTTGTCATTCGTTGTGATTCTTTGCTGTTCAGGTTT
>JBLIMQ010000117.1:0-13123 GCA_047638775.1 Flavobacteriales bacterium | reverse complement strand
TAAACCATTTCGCTGGACAAAATCAGCAGAGGAAATAATACAGAAAGTTAATCGAGCTCGTGTTGCCCTTAATAAAGCTGCTGCAGTTTAGGACACTACACTAGTACGATGGGGTTTTCAGGGAGTATTATTTACAAAACTGATTTCATTTTTTAGCTATGTAAATCGTATTCGTGGCTTCTTTACTTTGAAACGGGTTGTAAAATTTTATAACCTTCGACTCCACGCTATCAAATACCGTTGCCAACAGTGATTCAAAGCTGTCGTCAGGTGGATCTTGTGACCACATGGCAAAAACGCCACCGCTTCGTATTTGAGCAGCCATTAGACTGAGATTTTCAGTTGAATAAAAAGCTGCGTTGGCATTATTTAAAAAAGCAGAAGGTGAGTGATCAATATCCAAAAGCACGGCATCGAATATTCGCCCCGGCTTGTCTGGATCAAAACCACCGCTTGAATCTTGCGTTGCTAAGTCAAAAAAGCTAGCCAGCACGTAACGACAACGTGGATCTTGATTGAGATTTTTACCGAGTGGTACCTTTTCTTGTTGATGCCAGGTTATTACAGTTTCTAAAGCTTCGACAACCAGTAACTCACCTAGTGATGTGTGCCCTAAAGCAGCATCAGCGGTACACCCCAACCCTAAGCCACCCACTACCACGCTTAAATTCTCACCTTCGATAGCCTGTAACCCTAAATCAGCTAGAGCAATTTCTGCGTCGACGAAAACGCTCGACATCAAAAATTCGTTACCCAGCTTCACTTCGTATATTGGATCTGGTCCAACTGCAGGTATGATGCGCTTTCTAAGCGATATTTCACCCAACGGTGAAGGTTGTGTATCGATTTCTTCAAAGAGTCTAGACATGGTTTTCTCAACTGAGGTAAGTTATAGCTAAATGCAATCAACGGTGAAATATATCAAGTGAACTCTCTAGGAAGAATATTTTGGCCGAATCAACATTCAGAGAACGATTTATATCTTTCAGTTCCTTAATTCGTATATTTTTGTTTTTCTTTACTTTAATTTTTTTTAATTTATTGGCCACAGGACCATCATCGTCGGCACCATATGCTAATAATACTGGAATATCTATATTTTCAATATAATTAAGCAGTGATAGCGGCTTTAAGTTGGGTATTTTATTTTCTTTATTCTTCCAATACGATAAAGCATTATACGCATCTAATTTCTTTGCCCACTTAACGTAACTATTTAGATCTAGGGGCACAGAAAAAAGTGCTAGACCTGAAAAACTTTTTGGCGACTCTTTAGCCGCTAGTAGAGCAGCAATACTTCCTATATCTCCAGTACTAAAAACCTTAGCTTTCAGATTTTTATACCTATCGACTGTTTGCAGCCATTTTGAAGCATCTACAATATCAGACGCCATACTTTTTATAGGAATATCTTGATTACCCCACAGATGATTCTTATTCCGACCAATGCAACCTTGGGTATTTAGTTCAAATGTTGCAAAGCCTCTACTAGTAAAGAATTCTCTAATGCCATCGTATTTATTGGTGTGCATCGAGAAATAGTCTGGACATGGAATAATTACGACTCCAGCAATATCCTCTCCCTTATCCGTGTGTAATGCCGGTAGCGTTTCCCAACCTCGAACTAGATACCCATCACGATTTAGATATTCAGCCTGCTGTGCTTGATTGATGTGATATTCCAATAGCTGTTCATGCTTCGAATAGACCAAAAACGAATCTATTTTTTTTACGTCATATAACAACTTTTCATAATTTCCACTTTTTCCATAACTATCGATTAGACAATAACTTAGCGCCGCATTGCATTTGGAGATAACATTTTCACGATTACCATTTAACCTATCTATACTGTTCTGTATATCTTGATATTTTGCATCACTCCATACGTTATTCCAACGCTTTGAGTAAAACGTATAGCCAGCAAGTCTTCGATCTTTACTATTGGTGGTGATTCTGACGCTAACATCAAGAGCACTTAAACTGATATTGGCATCATTAGGTAGAGTTTTTATTCGTTTCCCGTCTACCGGTCGAATTACAATCAAATCAAATACACCATCGTCGTTCAGTTCAGAAAAAATTAGATTGTTTGAATCGACAATATATCCCTCAAACCTATAGCCACGATTTCTTCTGTCTAATAAATTTACGCTGTATTGATCACCATTCGGTAAAATCACAGGCAACACCGTCGTTGATTCACTTTTTGGTTTAAAATAGTATTGAAGTATTGATTTATCTTGTTTTATTGCTAAGCGCGGGACTCCTAAATCATCATATTTCCATCGCGTTAATTTGTCTTTCCAGCTATCCGTTAAATCTTCCTTTTCTCCTGTAACGGTATTGAACTTATGTAAATTTTGGTAATCTCCATTGTCTGAAGATACCAGTACATTCTCGGGGTCATCCGGTAGGTTGTGTTCGATTTTCCAGTACTTATTCTGTTTATCTTCTCTGTTTTTCCCACCCTCTATTTTACGGGAAATCATTGTAGAGGACTTCAGACTTCCTTCTTCCATTTTTTGCAAAAATCCATATTGACTAAAAGCTATTTGTCCATTGGTAACCCAATCTATATCCACTGCATTGCGTGGTAGTGCCACTTGATTTATTATTGTTCTTTTTGATAGATCGTAAGTTATAAGTAATATAGTTTCCGGCGTCCAGTATCGAAAAAGTAATTTGTCGCCATTTGGCGAGAACTTGAATCCATAGTAGGTCGTACTAGAAAATAACTCTTCTGCTGGAACTTCTTCATACAGTTTATCTCCTGCGAATGCCGGTACTGATATTATCAATAACAAGATAACAAAAATATGATTTCTCATTCTATGACCTCGACTTTTCAAGAAACCGAATAATTAGTTCAGATAGATATGTTTTATTGCTCATTGAGCTTATATTATGGTCTTCGCCCTTAATTATCTTCACTTCAATATTTTTCTTATTCATAGATTTTATTTTCTTTTTGAACTTTTCAATCTGTTTAATATTTACAATTTCATCTTTATCGCCATTAACCACTAGAAGTGGGAAATCAATTTTATCAATCAATGATATTGGAGATGAATTTTTTAGATATTCTTTTTCTTTTTTAGGGTCGCCGGCTAGAGTTTTCCAGTATTCATACGCAAAATAGTATTTGCTTTTTTTGTAGTAATTTATTTGAGAAACTAGATCTGTAGGTGAAGATATTGAAACAGCTGATTTAAAAACATCACCATATCGTATCGGACTTAAAATCGATGCATAACCTCCATAACTGAATCCTACGATAAATATATTACTTGGATCAGCTAACTTATTACTAATCATCCATTTAGCACTGTCAGCAATATCATCAATCATCACTCCAGATAAATCTTTTTTTGCAGCCAACATATGGCTTCGACCAAACCCAGAGGATCCGCGGAACTGCGGTTGAATTACGTTATAACCGCGCGATGCAAAATATTGAACATAAGGATCGTAGCCCCAATAGTCTCTAGACCAAGGGCCACCATGAGGCATTACTATTAGAGGTGCTAGCATGTCGATGTTTTGGGATTTCGTAAGATATGCCGGAATTTTTTTTCCATCACGGGCTACGTAATGTATAAAGTCTGTAGTCGCTAGTTCAAGCCCCTCTCGAACTGAAGGTTCTTCATTTAACATTGAGATTCTATTCTTTTCGGGGAAGAACACTGATGTTCTTCCCGGGTCCTTATCACTATAATGATACACAACAACAGTTGATCGATTCTTGTTCCAATCTACTAGAATATTTTTAAATTGTGGAAGGGCTTTATCGATCTTTTTTTGATAAGCGCTTAGGTCTTCGTCAAACCAGCGACTAACAAGGGTATCTTTTTGATACCTAACCCCTACTAGCTTATGTGTATTGGCATCAAATATTAGCGGTTCAAGGCCTGATTCATCGTCGATATCAACTAGTTCATCTTCAAGGATAGTTTTCACTATTCCATTTTTTTCGATAGAATATTCAACTATTTTGAACTTATCGGAATTTCTATTTTCTCTTAGATATATGCGGTCTTTATCTACTGATAAGTCGTTTACAAATACTCGTTGATCAATATAGGACTCGCCATTAAAACTTAGATCGTAGCCTTCAATACTAATTTCGTTTAATTCAAATTTTCCTTCTTTTTCCTTAACTTTAAAGTAATTGACTTCACCTTTTTTCGTTCTTACGGCTAATCTTACACTTCCGGATCGATCAGTGATCCAGTTTTGAATATTATATTTTTTACCATTTACTACGTCGGCTTTCTCTCCGGTAAATACGTTAATTCTATAGAGAGATTCGTAGTCATTTTTATCAGTTCCACTCACTAGTATCTCTTCCGGTAACGCCGGTAACGTGTCTCGAATACTCCACATTTTTCTATGTTTGCGTATAGCTGAATATGATTCTCGGTGTTTTTCCTCGAATACATGATTTACTAAGGTTAGGCGTTCCGTACCCGCTGTATTTACAGCGCTGATCTTTCCACTTTGGTTATATGCCAAGCGGTACTCGCTAATCCAATTCAACTCGGATATGTGACCTCGTCCAAGACTGAAGGTTTTCTCACGCTTTAGGCTAGGTAAGCGCACAATAGTTAAATATGTCGTGCCATTTTTTGAGTCTAACAAGGCTAATTTCCGCCCTTTTGGCGATAGCTTGTGAGAGTACTCCCTATCAACATCAAAGAGAGCTTCAACCGGAATATCTTCAGCCGCTGATGTGTTAATACAAAATATAAGAGATGGTATAAGAGAGAGTATAAAAGTAGAGAAAAGGGTTTTGAGTTTCATCATGTCCACGTCACTGTATGATTGATGTATATTTTAGTGTGGGCATGTTACCCAATGACATCCATATCAACAAGTTAACATATACACGAGTCAGAGTATTCGCTAGTCGGTGTTACAAATAGACCTATGTTTTAAGCGCTGATGGTAGCTGTCATTTTGTCAATAGGCTCTAAATTGATACAACCAAAAAAAATCCCAGGTAAACCTGGGATTTCTGATCGTGCTATTTGGCCAAACTAACTTGACCATACTATTTAGGCTATAACAGTTGTGAGGTCTAACTTATTCTACAACCCATTCGGCCGCTAAAGTTACATCCGAAGATGTAGCCGCGCCACGAACAACAATGTACCAAGTACCTTCAGCTGGATTGGTAAGTGCACAAGTGTGCGCGTTACCTGGAGCTATTTGAATACAATCGTTATTAGTTCGTGAGGGTGAAGAGCCGTGATTAACCGCTAGATCAACGTTACCGGTACCATTCGAAGTCGTGATCGTAAGTGAACTCGCGCCTGCGGGGACATCTAGGGTAAATGACAGTAGTGCATTTTGATCGACGTTCAGCCCCGTTTCTGTAAACCCACCGGTGCTAACTTCGCCCGGCTCTTCAACAGTAAGGGTTTGATCCGACACGCTCGAAGCGCCGTCATCATCGGTTACGGTTACGCTTACCTGATAGCTGCCAGCACTTGCATAGTCATTGCTTGGATTTTGGTCTGTCGATGTATTTCCATCACCAAAGTCCCATGACCACGCCGTGATGCTTCCGTCACTATCGCTACTCTCATCGCTAAAGCTAACGCTTAGGTTACTAGCAAGATACGAAAACTCGGAAGTAGGAGCGACATTTTCAACTTCTGCTGCATTCCAATAAGCATCAAGCTGAACACCTGTAGATGCTTGTGCTCCACGTATCAATATATACCAAGTACCTGCCGCCGGATTACTAAGGTTACAACTATGGTCATTGCCACTGCCAATCTGGAGACAATCATTGACGGTTCGTGTTGGCGCAGAGCCGTAACGAACGGCAAGATCAGCGTTACCTGTGCCGCCAGAGGTAGATATATCTAACTGAGTCGCGCCTGCTGGAACTTCAACCGTAAAAATACGCTGCTCACTGGAAGCAATTATTAGGTCACTTTCGGTAAAGCCGCCTGTAGTCGATGACGAGTCAGAAACAGTTACTGAACTCGCGAACGTATCTGCAGCGCCTTCATTATCGGTGACAGTTAAACTTACACTGTAAGTACCTGCACCGGCATAGTCATGGCTTGGGTGTTGTTCTGTCGAGCTTTCACCGTCACCAAAAGCCCATAACCATGTGCTAATAGTTCCATCCGTATCACTACTTTCATCGCCAAAACTAACGGTTAAACCATTTTTGCTTGTACTAAAATCCGCTGCCGGTAGGGCGTTTTCATTCGTACTTCCTACACAATCACGACCAGGTGACACGTCTGAAGTAATGCCAACAGCTGCAAGCGAGTTTTTAACTTCTGTAACATCAAAAGAAAGGTCACACGCCGCATCCATGACGCCATTACCCGCTTGGTCCCAATTAGTATTCGCTGTCCAATAGAGCATGTTCGCACGCGCGTAAGTCGCAAATGCTTTTTGTATGTCCCAGCCTTCACTGGTTGAAAGCAGATAAAACGCTTTGTTATAGACACCAGAGCTATGGTGAACATCAATGCTCGGTGTGAAGTCATCTTGATGATCAATGGATATGCCATCTAAGGTTGGTTCACTCATATAACGCAGTGCACCATCGCCTTTAAAGATTTCTGCACCAACTAACCAGTCGTTAGTTCCGTTGTTGTAGTTTTCAGCGGCTTCGCCGGCCATATCAGAAAAAGCTTCGTTCAAGCCTCCAGATTTGCCTGCATAAATCAAGTTAGAGTTTTGCTCTGTAAAACCATGGCTTACTTCGTGTGCTGATACATCAAGACTCACAAGAGGGTAAAAGAAGCTTTCACCGTCACCAAATGTCATCTGTATGCCGTCCCAGAAAGCATTTTCGTAGGACGTGCCGTAGTGAACGCGCATACGGAGTTGAAAGTCTAACGGAGGACCGCCAGTCCAGTCGTTATACATGTCGTATACAACACTACCAAAATGGTGCGCATCATTAATCGGTGAAAATGCTCCGTTGATTTGTTTAAAGACATTTTCGGGGCATTCGTATTCGTGCGCTTCGCTTCCATCAAAGCTGTGATTTAGATTAACCGAACGAACATTTGCGGATTCCATAGTACAAGTGTCACCAACTTGGGTAACATCGAGGAATGGAAAGTCAGAGCCATAGTGATATTGGCCTATTTTTTCATTGCCACCAGGTCCACTACCTTCTGCAGTTTGCAGATTATTGAGGTAGTAAAGTTCTTCACCTGTTTGCGCGTCTAAAATATACAGCGGCCGTGACGGCTCATCGGCATACTGCATAAAGCTAACTTCGTGTACCAAGCGTGCCTTGCCGCTTTCGTCTTGCCAAATACCCAATTCGCCTTTTTCACGTTCATAACGGACGTTAGCAGTCACGCTATTTCGCTGTTTGGCTTTAATTTGGCTTAATCTTTTGGCCGTTTTAATCGCATCATCAGTGGTTAGACTTGCGCGCGTACTTTGCAGATCTTTGTCAATCCCATATAACGCTGCACCGTGTGCATGGCTATAAGATCCGTTATTTGCATACGATAAAATTACGTCATCGCCAAAAACCGGTAGGTTATTGTACATTTGACGATAGCGAACAGTTGAGCGCCCCTGCCTGTCTAAATAGCTCTTACGAACATTTAAGTCATTATCACCGTTTAAGTTAACAAGTTGATTAGCACTTAGTGGCCCTACAAGTGATGTTGTACGAGTACTTGATAATCGTTGTGTTCCGGTATCTCTCAGTGACACCTTATCAGCGGCGTTAGTAACTACCGACGTTGATACCAGTGCTCCAAGTGCGAGACTTGTTGATAGTATTTTATTGAATTGTTTCATCCTTACTCCTACTCCTTATTAGATAAATAATTAGTTATTCACACAACTTCTCATGAAAAAGTTGGGGTTTTAGTTTTTACAAATTAAAAATTTTAACTCCCACCTAAAAAAATCAACCTTATTAAATTTTGAGGTGAGTGAGATTTTAAAATAGATGTGGTTTGTTATTGACCAAATTTGGTCTAACCAACAGATATATGAACATCTAATAGAACATACAAACTATTAACATTTTATGCAATATAATAGCATGACCATTATCGTTACATTTGCAGACACAATGTAAAGTGTATCTATGTAAACGAATCAAAATCAAAATTAAAGTATTGATATTGATTTTGATGTTTTAAACGAGTATAGAATAACTCGGTTGAATAGATTATTTTGCCACGCCGAAAATGCTTATTAGTGTATTTTCAAAAGACTCCCACGCAATACCGTCATGCGGCACCCAATACGATCTATGATCGATATTTAGGCCTTCAATATTGCGTTCTTCTAGATCTTTCATAAACCCTTTGACAGAAATATGATTACCTAATGGTAAAGCCGTGGTAAGGAACATCTTCACTTTTAACGGATGATTTTTCGCTAAACGGGCATCAATAAGACCGCTAAGTAATTCAGGACTGTCCCACATAGAGGCATCGTAAGCGATATAATTTTCAAACAAAGGCGATTCTGCGTCATCTAAAAACATAAACGCTGTAGCGGCGATGCCGCCAAAAGACGTTCCTTGAAAACTTCGGTGATTAGAGTCGATACGATACTTCGACTCTATTAAGGGTATAAATTCCTGACGGAAGAATTCAATATACGTTTTTACTCCGGGCAGGCGATAATCTATTGAGCGCCTACCACTGGCTTTTGGACCTTCCTCAATTGAGATTAATATTATGTCGCGCTGATCTTTGTCAATAAGATCGGTAAAGCCTTTAAAATTCCATTGTCCGTCTAAAGCGTAGATTACCGGGTAGGTTTTTTCACTCGTGTTATATGATGCAGGCAGATATACATGATAGGGGTAGATTACACCGGTTAATGTCGAGCGTATCGCTAGATTTTCAACCGTTTTCCCCGTTAAGTGATTGCCCCATATAAACTTGCTCAGATTACTCTTTTCATCAGGTTGCTTATGTTCACAACCCGTTAGCGCGATGAGCACGAGCAAGCTATAGACAGTAACTGTTATTATGGTTTTAGGTGCATTTCTCAACTGTCTATCCTTGTACTGCTCTACAGCGCATTTAGAAATGGTTTAGTTACTAAACTAACCGTCAATGACTTTTACTGGTTCAACTGATTCTGCTTCACCTGATTTAAGCGCTTCGACCGTTTCATGGGCGGGTAGCCGAATTACGTTCTCTTGGCTGTTTGTTGTTTTATTCTTCCGCTTATCTTTCCAATTGCTGTAACCGTCAACGTAAACACTAAGCCCTAGGTTCCGCGTTTTTCCTTGATCAGTTATGAAAAAATTAAGCGATTGACGTCCCGTCTCAAGGGCTTGCAGGTCTACATCAAAACGAATACGACCCAAAACGACGGGCATGGACTGGTTGCTATAACTATTCGCTAAGGTAAGCCCCGAACTGGTCGAAGTGCTAATGGTGATTTCATCAGAATTACCTACAACAAATTCTATGGGTATCTTTCGACTCTCTCCCAAATTTATTTCTATAGGGGCTCGATTTAATAGTTGAATACTTACGCCAGGCTTAGCGTAATATTGTTCAGCAAAAACGGCCATTGAGATGATGGTTAATAATATGAAACTAACGAGGGTCTTTATACCGATCTTCATGACTATATCTCACTCACACTAACATCAAAACACGCAATTCCCGCACCGGGCAACTGGGTATTATTTAAGTCGTACACTTCTAATATATAATTATTTGCGTTGATCGATAACGTGTTTGCTTCAGTGTTACTCGAACTGCTATTAAAAAAGAACACCCCTTCGTTCAGTAAATGCAGAATACCTTCTGGGTTTTTATTGCCGGTACTTTGGCTCGCTGTAGTAATTGTAAATCGATAATTTGCCAATCGCGGTAACGTGATTCGAATGTAGCGCCTAACATCCAGACCGTTGTAAATCTGTTCACTATCATTTGTACACACGTTTACAGTAGTACCAAGACTAAGCGTGTTATATATCGGTAATACCCCGCTGGCACCACCATTATTGCTTTCGTTTGAGCCCCATTCATCATCACCATTTATATTATGACTTAAAGCCGCACTCGAGATCGCCGTGCTAATCTGGCTAGCGCTATTGTTTTTGAGTGTATCTAGATACAAAAATATACTCGAAAATGCATCACTACTGACATATTCGCTGTCACTTATAGTGGATATTAAAGCCTCAAAACCCAGGTCTAGGGTGTCATCGGTCTCGTTCGCAGGGTCCATAAAGTCATAGACCAAAGCCGCAATAGATTCTTCACTATACCAACCTAGATTGGTTGAATCAAAATCTTCAATATCGATGCGAAAGCCAAATTGCTGAGACCCTCCGCCAGAATCAAAATAACGACCCGTACCGGATGTATATGCCGTGAGCGCATTCGCTATACCCTCGCCAAATGCGACGCGCATATCCAGTTTGTCGCCCGCACCGTGAGAACCGCCAATGTTTTGCGAACGCGAAAGAGCATCTTCTAGGTAGTGACCAAACTCATGCTGCACAACGCTGCGATCATATTCATCAGTATCATTATTCTGATCACCTAAGATATAAATTTCAGTTTCACCGGATGAGAAATGTGAGGTTCCAATATCACCATCATCGGTACGGCCATCGTTGGCTCGATTCTCAGTACTCCAATTAATGCCAAGAATCGGCAAATTTTGGTTAAGGCCCGCACTCAATAGCTCATCCAATACTTGATATACCGAATCGACAATAGCAAAAGGGGCCGCTGCACGCGTTGTGGTATATGCGCTTCCGCCCCAACCAGAAGCTGCGTGGAGATTCCGCACACTGCCACCTGAACCCGTCGTTAGGAGTGAGCCGTCCAGTACAAATTGCGCATCGCCGTTAACGTTGTCTTCAACGCGAATATCCCAAGTTGGCGAAGTCGTACTTTTGAGCTCCGCCCTAGCGCGAACGCTATATAACGTATTCGGTTCGCCTTCTAGGCTGTATTCCCCTAAGGCACTTGCCACGTCACTATCTACGACTGCGCCACTAGCATTAAGCAACTGTAGCGTTACACCTCGAGCGGGTAAAGCTTGTGTCCCCGCATAATTTAGCCCCCCGGCAAACAAGTTTGGTACGAAATCATAGGTGATGGCGCCGGAAATACTCACAAGCCCTGGCGTTGGTGTCGGGGTCGGCGTTGGAGTCGGCGTTGGAGTCGGCGTTGGAGTCGGCGTTGGAGTCGGCGTTGGAGTCGGCGTTGGAGTCGGCGTTGGAGTCGGCGTTGGAGTCGGCGTTGGAGTTGGAGTTGGAGTTGGCGTTGGCGTTGGCGCGGAAGTCGGGGAGGGCGTCAAGCTCGATGTGCCGCTATCGCCGCCACATGCTGCGAACATCACAACGAAAACCGTACTAATAAGATATTTAACCAGAGACTCAATGTTCATCATTCCAAAACCTTTTGGGTTCAATTAACTTAGTGTGGACTACCCATAGATTTTTCGCTGTGTATCTCAGCACAAACAAGGCTATTAACGTCACATTTTTGATAAACGTATTAAGCTGTAATCCATGAATTTTCGTTAAGATTCCACGTAAATACGTCAATTAACGCAAGACAGTCACGCGTCAAGGATCTATTATTGATCCAGAAAAATAATAAATAAGGAAATAATATGAGCTATCACTATTTTGTCGTCGATGCATTTACTGAAACTGCCTTCGGTGGTGTTCCCGTAGCCGTGTTCCCTGATACCTCGGATGTACCTCACGCATTATATGCCACGCTGGCCAGTGAGATGGTCTCTGCTGATACTGTATTCATCTCGAAGCACCGCGATTGCAATCGATTTGAGTTTCAGGTTTTCGACCAATATGGTGAAGCACAGCCTGGCGCGCACGCTTTGATAGCCGGTATCGAAGCTTTAGTAAAGTCTGAACAAATAGACTTAATCGATGGAAAAGCCCAAATTAAGCTTGATACGGTCGAAGATTGTATCGAAGCACATATCGACTTAAGCAGTTCAAAACACCCTATTTTATTAAAACAAGTGCTAAACCCGCTGCACGACCGCTTCGTACCAAGCCCCGCAGAGATCGCTGCGCTGCTCGGTTTAAACGAGGCCGATATAGTAGAAGGGAAATACTCAACACTTATCACTTCGTGCGGAAAGCCTTACCTTATTGTTCCAGTAAAATCGTATCTAGCCGTCAGAGAAGCCTCTTTTCACCAGAATATTTGGGCACGCACCACACTGCCACAAAACTTGGTCGACAAGATCTTATTATTCGCGCCCAATACGGATTCAAGCGGAGCGGATTTTCACGCACGTTTAATCACTCAAAAAGCATCAAACCATAGCGATCCTGCCGTAAGCGAAGCGATGCCAGCGTTTGCCGCCTATTTATGTATGCAAGAATCCGTGCAGACTGGGACACATAGCTTTACGGTAAGACGCGGAGCCAACGAAGCGCGTCAAAGCTATATTCACATCGAGATGGATAATACAGATGAGCCTAGCGTCAATGTACGGATTGGCGGTTCGGCGAAAGCGACAACCAGCGCACACATATTGTTGGACTAAGCTTGGTTTTGGTTTAAAAGAAGATGATCACGGAACGCTAACGTGCTGTCAGCGTTCCGCTTATTTGCCTATTCGACTGTGACACTTTTCGCTAAGTTACGCGGCTGATCAACATCAGTACCTTTTATAATCGCCACGTAATACGACAATAATTGCAGCGGAACTGTATAGAGTACTGGTGCAAGCCATGAGCTAATTTTTGGCACATGGATTACACGCATAGTATCGTCTGATTCGAAATCAGATCCCTCATCAGCAAAGACATACAAAATCCCACCTCGAGCCCTTACTTCTTCTACGTTGGATTTCAGCTTTTCCAGCAATTCGTTATTCGGCGCCACGACGATAATCGGCATTTCCGCATCAATTAACGCTAAAGGGCCGTGTTTGAGTTCGCCTGCAGCGTAAGCTTCTGCATGAATATAGGAGATCTCTTTAAGCTTTAATGCCCCTTCCATGGCGATTGGGTATTGGTCGCCACGGCCTAAAAACAGAGCATGTTGCTTATCTGCAAACTCTTCTGCCAAGCTTTCTATATCAGTAGCCAATTTAAAAGATTCTTCAATGCTCGCTGGGAGCTGTTTTAGCTCTTTAATCTTCTGTG
>JBLIMQ010000116.1:0-13207 GCA_047638775.1 Flavobacteriales bacterium | reverse complement strand
GAGAATTCAGTCAAATTTCAAGTGCTGACAAAAAAACAAAAAACCATTGAAAAATACGTCAAGCACTTTTTAACTTATTTTCGCTGAATAGTTACAAATAATGAAATTTATCATTCGATTAATAATGGCGTTTACAAAACAGGATTTGCCAAAACACAAGAAAGCTATGAAAGGGCTTTTGATGCGCTTTTTGCTAGCCTAGACCGTATGGAAAACCGCTTGAGTGAAAATAAAGGTCACAATAAATACCTACTAAACAACCAACTCAGCGAGGCGGATATTCGTTTGTTCGTTACACTTATTCGATTTGATACCGCCTATCACGGTTTATTTAAATGTAACAAAAAACGGATCCATGATTACCCTGCCTTAAACAGCTACATGAAGAAGTTATATTCACTGGACGCGTTTAAAAATTCTGTTAACTTTACTCATATTAAGCAGGGCTACTACTCAATTAAGGCACTCAACCCCAATGGCATCGTTCCAGCAGGCCCTGATCTGTTATTACGTGGATCCAAGTTAGAATTAACAAGAACGCAGGAGGCTCAATGATTCCTTCTGCATTCATTTCGCACGGGCCACCGAATCGCTTACTTGGCGATTCGGTAGCGAAAGATTTTTTAGCTACATTCGCTCAAGCAATACAAAAGCCTTCAGGCATACTTATACTTTCAGCCCACTGGCAAACAAAAGAATTAAACCTTAGTTCGAGCGGCACGTTGGAAACTATTCACGACTTCTGGGGCTTTCCTAAAGAACTGAATGAGTTTAATTACGCCGCAGTACAGAGTACGGAGTTAACTCAAATTATTGAAGAAAACTGTCAATTACAGGGCCTCGATTACCAACTCAGCGATCGAGGGCTGGACCACGGTAGTTGGTCTGTACTAGCCCTCGCCTACCCAAAAGCCGATATACCAGTAGCGACATTAAGCCTTCCTGAATTAAAGTCTCTCCATTCTTATCTGCAACTTGGCCAAGCACTAGCCCCTTTGCGGGATAAAAACATACTTATTATTGGCTCTGGTGGAGCAAGTCATAACTTACATGAACTTAACTTTCAAGGAGAGGTACCAACGTGGGCGAAGAGCTTTAGTCAATGGTTACAAAACGCTGTCGTCACACGAGACTATGACGCACTTACAGCGCTATATACGCAAGCGCCTCACGCACACACGGCCCACCCGACGATAGAACACTACCTGCCATTACTTGTCGCTGCGGGAGCTGCTATGGGAGAAAACGTTGAATTGATTCACGACAGTTACGATTTTGGCTCACTCAATAACTCTTCGTTTTTATTTGGTGTGTAAATTATTTTCAATAACTATATGCAGGGTTAAATGATCATTTACTCTGCAACAAGAGTTGTACATACATGATGTAACTTTCCGTCGCAACTTAAGGTTTTTGCGAGACGCGGCAATAACGATTCCAGTTTTTCATACAATCCCCAAGGCGGGTTAATAACAATCATACCGGCTGATGTCATGCCTCGCTCGATCGAATCACTCTGTATGCCTAACTCAAATTGTTGTATGTTTTTAATGCCACTTTTTACGAGTTTTTCTTCGAGTCGATTAATTCGCGATCGCTCAACTACCGGATACCAGAGCGCATATATTCCCGTTGCGAACTTTTGATGTGCCTGTTTAAGAACATCAACAACGGTATCGTAATCACTTTTCACTTCATACGATGGGTCTATCAAAATTAACGCTCGACGAGCCGTAGGAGGCAAATGCGAAAGCAAGCCTTTAAACCCATCACCTTGAGACGCTCGAACGCGGGCATGTGATGCCATATTAGTCTCGAGTAATCCATAGTCTCGCGGATGCAGCTCGTATAACCAGGCACGATCTTGAGCGCGCAAATAATTCAGCGCAACAGCGGGTGAGCCAGGATAAAAGGAAAGCTTATCGTTCGAATTAAAGCTCACCACTAAGTTTAGGTACTGCTCCAACTCTGGCCAAGAAGCGGCATCTAATTTAGCGATACCATTACTAAACTCGCTTAGTTTTTGTGCCGATTCAGATTCTAAGTTATATAAACCTGCACCTGAATGTGTATCAATATATTCGAACGGCTTGTCTTTTTTACGTAGCGATAAAAGTATCTCGACCTGAACTAAGTGCTTTAATACATCGGCAAAATTCCCCGCATGAAACGAGTGACGGTAGCTCAGCAAAATACAACTCCAAGTTTGAAAGATGGTCAGGTTATTATTCAATAAATATCGCAAAGAAACGCAACAGCTATACAACAAGAAAGTTCAATAAAAACCCTCTAAGTACATTACATCATACGTTATTGCAAAGGATATTCTAAGCCTTAATCCCTGACCGACACACTCCCTTTTGTAGATCGTGTAGATCGTGTAGATCGTGTAGATTCTGGAGGTCTTGGAGGTCTTGGAGGTCTTGGAGGTCTTGGAGGTTATTAATTGCGTCCTACCCACATGGGAGGACGCATAGAACAGTTTTAATCACCTAAACATAAAGACCACGTCTCGGCTAAAACTTAAGCTATTCAGTGTTGCCCTCTTTTCGTGTCGGCGTAGCAAGTTGATACCAATCAATCTGACGCGTGCTATACATCAAACCGGCCAACATACTAAACGTTAATACAGCACCTGTGAGCAAAGCAAAATCTTCCATCTGCAAGATGACAAATAGCATTACATACAGTGCCGCCAGCGCCGCTGAAAAGCCCAATGATTGACTCCAGCCACGTAAAACAAATCGCAAGTAGAAGCCAATAAGAGCGACGCAGGCCGAGGTTGCAATACTATAAGCCAAAACAAACGGTAGATGCTCTGACAAAGCGATAAGTAACAGGTAAAATATTGCGATTGAGAGCCCAACCAAAGTGTACTGAATGGGGTGTATGCGCAAGTTTTTTAAGGCTTCGAATACAAAAAATGCTACAAAGCTAACAATGATAAATAACATAGCGTACTTGATTGCGCGTTCCGTCTGCTGATAGACATCGACAGATTCAAATAAATTGACACCAAATGCATTAGCAAACATCTGCTGGCAATCTTGGTTCGCACAACGTTCCATTTTTGCACTGCCGCCAGTATTAAATTGATTGACCTTCCAGGTCGCATTAAACCCTTCGGCGCTAATGTCACGGTGGTGGGGCAAAAAGGCGCCAATAAATTCAGGGTGAGGCCAGTCGGCCTCAATAGAGAATGCAACATTGTTAGCTAGAGGGTTAAATTTAAAAACTTGTAGGCCTCGCAAAGCCATAGACAGTTCGAGGCTCAAAACTTCCTTTTCTTGGATAGTCTCGTCATTCAACATAACGTTGATACCACCCGGAATACTACTGAACCCTGAGCCCGCTTGTGCGAGATAATCTCTTCCGTTTAATTGTATTTTCGGTATGCCGTCCAAACCACGAGGATCCGAAAAAGCAAGTGAAAGGTATGGTCGTTTGAATCCAGAAAATCCCGGTTCCTGTCGATAAGCCTCCAGTGCTACTGTGACTTTTGAACGATTTAATTCACCTTTTAGCTCGATGGCCGCCGTATAGACCGGAACGCTATATATGCCCTTGCTGCGTAAGCTACTAACAATATGCGTAGTAACCGTTAAATCATCCAACGAAATATAGGCATATTTTTTCTCTACTACAGGTTGAGTACCTTGAATATATCCCGCTTGGTTTGTGACATTACGATCTGTAGTCTGCTCGTAAGGGTAAACTAATAGCGGGGCATTTAGTGTTTGTTCTCCCGTCCAGCTGGTTTCAACAGCGCGCTTTACCTCGTGTAAGTAGCTTTTTCTCTCGCTGACCTTCCCTTCAATTAACATTAACGGGATCAGTAACATCAAGCTGACTACGATCAGTATTCCTATCTTTCCTAACATTGAACGGTGCATAACCACCCCTATATCTAATTAAATTATTTGATTACTTCTTAGGCTCGACTAGTTCAGGCCCCAGATATCCGCCTGTGACCCACTGGCTCAAAGTCTCAAGTTACAAATACACTCCAAATTTCAACTGCAGCTATTAAGGCCAGAGCTGTTTACCCCTTTGTTCAAGGTCATTCTATAAACCAAAACTGTCATTAAACGTGCTAAATAATTATCAATTATGGCAATGCGGTGTTTTAAGACGAAAGCCTTCTGAAAGACGCTGATTTAAACCCTATTTTTTTAGCTAAATGAATTAAAGAGAACTAAACTTAATGAGTTTTCACTCCTAAATGGCTCATCGTCAGGGAATAGAAATAGTCGGGTTTTCGTAACTAGGTACGGGTGTTTTCTTGCTCTAAACAACCCCATCTAGTGGTGCAGAGATGGCAGCCTAAAACTCTCCGCTGTTGCGACCTTTATGCATGGTTATAAGCTATACATCGAAAAATCGAATTGGGCCAAATTGACTTACTGAATCAATGCACGGTGACGTTTTATCTTTGTACACGACGAAAAATGGAAGGCTCGTTCAAGGCAGGTTTACATATGGAAGCACACTACAGTACGACACAAAAAAAAATCATCTGCTATTGGTAGAGGACGACCCCGTAAATATTTCGGTCATACTAGAAAGCCTTGATGACCGCTACACGATCTTTGTCGCTAAAAGTAGAAAAAAGACGTTCGCGATTCTTAAACGTGAAAACATCGATATCGCGCTATTGGATATCAACCTACCCGATGGCAATGGGTTTGAAATTTGTCGTGAGTTAGTCGATCAAAAAGAAACTTATGGCGATATTAGCGTCGTCTTTATGACGGCAATGAACTCGCCGGAAGACGAGGCGCGCGGAATTAATCTTGGCGCGCGCGACTACATCCACAAACCCATAAATAGCACAGTATTACAGGCGCGTGTGGCTTTGCAGGCCCAGCTTAAACGCCAAACCGAGCTAC
Organism: Flavobacteriales bacterium; assembly: GCA_047638775.1. Classification (GTDB taxonomy): domain Bacteria; phylum Pseudomonadota; class Gammaproteobacteria; order Pseudomonadales; family Cellvibrionaceae; genus Agaribacterium. The sequence goes on along the minus strand of JBLIMQ010000116.1, from coordinate 8,318 downwards.
TATCGAATCTCGCTCGCATTGATGGCTTAACGGAAATCAATAATCGTCGAGCACTCGATGACAGCTTGGAATCTGAATGGAATCGAGCCATACGTGAAGATAGCAATTTATCACTTGTTCTATTAGACATAGACCACTTTAAAGCCTACAACGATCACTTTGGCCACCCGGCCGGTGATATTTGTTTAAAAGAAGTCGCCGCTTGCTTAAAGAACACCTTTAAACGCGGCTCCGATTTTGTTGCGCGCTACGGCGGTGAAGAATTCGCGGTGCTCTGTGCCAATACCGACCAAACAACCGCAGCCATGCTGGCGCACCGAGCATTAAGTAATCTACTCGACATGAAGATTCCGCAGGCCAATGATGCGAGTTCGGAATTCGTGAGCTTTAGTGCCGGAGTCTGTACCATAAAACCCAAAAGAACCGGACCGGCACTCTCTGACTTTGTTAAAAGTGCCGATAAGTATTTATATAAAGCGAAAGACAATGGCCGAGCACAAATATGCGGCGGTGACGTTATCTTAGACAACTAAAGCTAGCCAGGGATAGAGATAGAGGCTCATAGCATTAGATTCTGTTCGGGTCATCGCGTCTACCCCGACACCACTATGTCACCTTTTACTACCGTGTTCTTTTTGCCCCGTAAAAGTAGCGCATTGTTCACATTCTAGCTAAATGAAAAAAACATATTGCTCTATTCAGGCTGCCACCCATTAAGTAAATCGTGAGCGTCATCATAGTCGTAAGTATCAAGCAACTTTATAAGGGTGTTAAGTACTTTATGCTCTCGACTGTGTGATTGTAATAAATGAAGCTCCTCGATTTTGGCAGAAGGCACTGCAATGCTACGCTCCAATAAAGGCATTAAAAGATCTTTGAGCTCACTTAGGCGAGGAGTCGCATCGATCTTTACACTACCGGCTGGTTCATCCCGCTCACCGCTATTTAACCGCTTAAGCCGAAGTATGTCTTTTAAGGTAAGCCCTATGATGCCTGATAGTTTCCATAACTCCTCGACATCAAATTCATTATTATAAATTATGCCCTCTTCAATACCGCGTGCGCATTCCGAAGCTTTACTTAAGCCTAAGTTAGAACCACCACCTTTTAGCCCATGCGCGTATTCCCTTACGGCCTGAACATCACCACTTTTAATTAAAGCCTCGATAACTTGGTGATGATTGAGGCTATGCTCATAAAATGTTCCCAGTACTCGTAAATACACTTCAGCTCTACGAATAGCAGCCGGTAAGCCTGCCGACAGATCAATAATTTCCAAGTCTTGCGGAACATCAAGTCCCGGTATAACGGCGGCTTTAGGTGGCGCGGCAGCGGGCTCGTCAGATAACAAGTACTTTTTGAGTGTTGCCAAAACCTCATCGGGAGCAACAGGCTTGGTAAGGTGGACACTCATACCAACGCTCAGGCACTTCTCTTGATCTTCAGGTAAATCACTCGATGTAAGAGCGATTATTGGCACTTGTTTATAGCGCTCACCGGCCTCGCCTGCCCGTATTTTTGCGGTGGCCTCACATCCATCCATAACCGGCATATGGCAGTCCATGAATACAATGGTGTATGGCTCATTTGCAGGCGCTGTAGACAGACGATCTAAGGCTTCTTGCCCATTTTCAGCACAGTCGCAGCTCAAATCGTAATCTTCGATATCAATCTCAAACAGTTCACGATTAATTTCATTGTCTTCGACTAAGAGTATTTTGGTGCCATCGGGCCAGTTCATCAGCTCTCCAGAGCGAATTATTAAATTGCAGTTATCCTTTTAGGATAGTCTATATGGGTAAAAATGCCTTCGTCTAGCCCCTCAAAAAACTACTCATTTCACCAAGCAACTCTAGGCACAGAGTTGAAATATCTTTCACTTCAGCGGGATATTCTCAAAACTCAAACTCAAACTCAAACCCAAACTCAAACTCAAACCCAAACCCAAACCCAAACCCAAACTAACATTAGCCTTTTATAACGACATAACAACATAACAACGAAACACCTGCACTCTACGTATTTATCTTAACTATTTATCTTAACGTGGATTCAAGTTCAAAGCGCAGCAATAACTAGGCTACCAATGTAGCTCTATAAGCATTCATTAAGTAATGCTTAGGGTTTGATACTGCATGGACGACATAAGCAAGCTGAGCTATAAAGGATCTATCAATAAATAAAGCATATAAGCGGAAGCTCAAGTAGAATAGGGGAAGACTTGAAAAACATTGAGGGTTTCGACACTAAAATGTGAATCTCAATGAGCGCTGAGATTCCGGGCTGAGATTGTCGGGCTGAAGCCCGACCTACAACCAAACCTACGTATTCTCTCGTGTAGGTCGGCCTTCAGGCCGACTGAATTTAGGAAAATTTAACATAGTGAATCTCAATGAGCGCTGAGATTCCGGGCTGAGATTGTCGGGCTGAAGCCCGACCTACAACCAAACCTACGTATTCTCTCGTGTAGGTCGGCCTTTAGGTCGACTGAACATAGGCCGACTGAACATAGGTAAATTTAACATAGTCATGCACCAAGGCATCGCATCTGCTTTTCTGGGTCGTATTAGACCCCAATTGAAATCTCCATTAGAACGCATTTTTAAAAGCGTGATGTTAAAACTGCAATTAAAATCTTATTGATGTAACTATTTATCTTGGCTATTTGCCTGTTGCCAAGTAATCACTTCTTCAGCGAATCGAACTAATCGCAATCTGCTGAAACCAATCTACTTAAACCAATCGGCTCTGAACGCTTACCCGAACAGATTCGAACATCGATCAATTTTAAACCCTCACTTGGACACGCCACGTAATAAAGGCACTTGAATTAAAAAACAGAATATTTGCAAAGAATGATGATGAGTGCCATTGAATGAAAATCGACAAAATCGGTCAGGTTGAGGTTGAGGTTGAGGTTGAGGTTGAGGTTGAGGGTGGAGGGTGGAGGGTGGAGGGTGGAAGAAAATATACTCGATTATGTTTTGATAAGGGCAATGTATTTACACAAATTATTACGCAAGTTGAAAGCGACGGCCACTGTGGATTTTATCGAAAAATAAAACCTTTTGTTAATTTCAAGTCGACATCCTCTACCGAATATTCCGTGAGCGATGACACAAATTATTGTGCGTGACCGCAAAGTAGCGGGAATATTGATAAAAACTCGAGCACTCAAAAAGAACGGCTTAGCCTTTCGATAGATTGAGTGCCCGGAAGGAGTCTATTACTGGAGTATAAGAAAGTATTACTTCAAGTATTCCGATACGACCAGGTTAACGCCGACGCTTTCCGCGCGAAGGCAAAGGTTTCATTTTCCGCTTAGATGGCCCAGGCTGTTTTCTAGCGCCTGATTTTGAATTCATGTCTTCGGGAACAAGTGCTCCTTCGCCGCTACCGATAAGGTCCATTCGGCCCATCTCAGCAAACGACTCGCGTAACATTGGCCAATTTTTTTCGTCATGAAAGCGTAAAACGGCTTTTTGAAAACGACGCTGTTTTATATTCCTTGGTGTTTTCACCGCCGAACTTTTATACGTCACGCGTTTAAGCGGGTTCTTTTCTGAGTAATACATCGCCGTCGCTAACGACATTGGCGAGGGATAAAACGTTTGCACTTGATCCAAACGGTAACGATTCTTTTTAAGCCACTTTGCCGTATTGATCATATCGCTGTCTTCACAACCCGGGTGCGCGGCAATAAAGTAAGGAATTAGATATTGCTTTTTGCCTGCCTCTTTCGAATACGTATCAAATAATTTTTTGAAGTCATCAAAGGCCCCGATACCGGGTTTCATCATCTTACTCAATGGCCCTTCTTCAGTGTGTTCTGGAGCAATCTTTAAGTAGCCACCGACATGGTGCGTCACCAGTTCTTTGATGTATTCGGGGTCCTCTAAGGCCAGATCGTACCGTAAACCCGATGCAATCGAGACTTTTTTAATTCCTGGCAAACCGCGTGCTTTACGGTAAAGCTTAGTCGTAGGGCTATGATCGGTTACCAAATTTGAGCATATCGTAGGATATACGCATGACAAACGGCGACAACTCGCATGTATTTGCGGGTCCTTACAGTTCAGCATGTACATATTCGCCGTAGGTCCACCTAGGTCCGAAATCTGTCCGGTAAAACCAGGGACTTTATCGCGAATATCCTCAAGTTCTCTTAAAATAGATTCCTCTGACCGACTTTGAATCACTCGACCTTCATGCTCTGTAATCGAACAAAAAGTACAGCCGCCAAAACATCCACGCATAATATTTACGGACGTTTTAATCATGTCATACGCGGGAATAGTTGTACCGGCATACGTAGGATGCGGCACGCGCGTGTAAGGCAATGCAAAAATAGAATCCATCTCATCGGTTTCTAAGGGAATCGGCGGCGGGTTCACCCAAACTTCTTTGCTGCCATGTTTTTGCACTAATGTCCGAGCGTTCTGAGGGTTTGATTCCAAATGTAATACGCGTGATGCATGAGAGTACAGTGCGCGATCATTACGAACTTTTTCAAACGACGGCAGCCGAATAGCCGTACGAGCTTCATCAAGCTTATGTTTGCGGTGCAAGGGCATTGGGATGATTTTTATCGCAGCAACATCGGGCTCTGCCGTAACAATATCGTTCGCATTACTCTTACATTCTTCAGTGCCGGCACCTTCTGTGACATAGGGACTGGGAATGCTGTCGATATTCTTTGGCCAATCGATTCGGCTAGAATCAATAATATCCCAACCGTCCGGAATAGAATCACGCACGATAGTTGTGCCACGAATGGAATCAAGATCTGATACTGAGCGACCGGCGGCCAAGCCCGTGGCTAATTCGACAATGGCTCGCTCAGCATTACCGTATAAAAGAATATCCGCACCGGAGTCGACCAAAACTGATCGACGAACTTCGTCACTCCAATAATCAAATTGCGCAATTCTTCGTAGACTTGCTTCGATGCCACCAATAATGATGGGCACATCCTTATAGGCTTCTCGGCAGCGATGACTATAAACTGTAACGGCACGTTCTGGTCGCTTACCACCTTCGTTATTCGGTGTGTAGGCGTCATCGTTACGGACACGTAAATCGGCGGTGTAGCGGTTTATGAGCGAGTCCATATTGCCCGCACTAATGCCGAAAAATAAATTTGGCTTACCGAGCGCTTTAAAGGCCTCTGGGTTAGTCCAATCCGGCTGAGCAATCATGCCTACCCGAAAGCCCTGCGCTTCTAATAAGCGCCCAATAAGAGCGCCGCCAAAGCTTGGGTGATCAACATAGGCATCGCCATTTACAACGATTATATCGCAGCTATCCCAGCCGAGAACATCCATCTCTTCACGGCTCATCGGCAAAAATGGCGCCGAGCCATAACATTCAGCCCAATACTTTGGGTACGACGATAAATGAGGAGCTTGCTTAATATGGGGCATGTGATGAGTTACATTCAGGCAGGGAAACCCCATTGTAACTCACCGCGAAGATAAAGCTCAAAAATCTCTTAAAATACCTCGCTTAACCCTATGAGAACTAAGGACTTATGCAATTAAGAGCAATACTTAGGAGCGGTTCAAACAACATAGCTGTCATTAATATTTTAGAAAAAGTTCCGGCATTTTTAGCAGCCTTTTCAGCTTAAAATTAATGCGCCAAATATTAACGACAACAAAATAAACCTCAGCGTAGCAGCAACAGCAGTAGTAATAATAAACACATTAAGAATCTAGCAATCAACCAGCAGGGTTGGCATATTGCATTTATGTAACACCCTAGTGCTGCAACGAAAATGACGAGCCGTCTACACGATCGATAGTGCAACTTTTATCAACAAAAACACCGGATAAGGGTTCGATAAATATACTTGAACTATCATCATATGAAAAAGCTAACGGCAATACCCGTAAGCTATTATTACGTATAGCTAGTGGCTAGGGCTAAAACATGTCGCAAAATTTAAAGTATTGTCACAAAATATTCATATTATTCTAAATTCAAGGCACGACATATATCGCTGTGCCTCACAAACAATGCAATATCAATGGCAAGCACAACACATACAATCACCCCTCCGATCAAATAATAGTCAACGAGCAATTCATTTCACTCTAGACTATGATTTAACCGATAGAACGTATAACGGAGGGAAGTATGGCAAGGCTCAGCGGATTTTTATTTATAGTGTTCACACTGTTGGCCATACTCGCATTCACCCAACGAAACAATTTCCCCGAGGCGCCAACAAACAACATATCGATACCCGAGCCTCTACAAAGCCGAAGCCTAGATACGCCGTTTACGGTGGAATACGAAGAAAACAGTTATCAGATTACGCCAGTTATGGATTACGAAATGGATGGTCTGGTGGTGTCCTATCAACATCATAGTGGCGAAGCCATGCTGCACAAATCGTGGAGCGATCATCTCAACAGTGCTGATGTATGTATTATCTGGGGTAAGAACATTGATAACCCCTATCTAAATAAAATCGATTTTTGGAACGGCCAATTCACTTGCAACGTAAAAACTGGACATCAAAACGCATGGGACAACTTTGATATATATGCACTATCGAATAACCATTTGATAACGGAAAACACCTGGCTACGAGAGAAAATTCGCTCCGTTCGCATCGGTGATCATATTAAAGTGCGCGGTATGTTATCGAATTACTCCACAAACGGAAGACCACCAAGAAAAAGCAGCCTCACGCGAAAAGACACAGGCGATGGCGCCTGTGAAACAATCTATGTACAAGACTTTACCATTATTCGGTCAATGTCATCACCGTGGCGATTAGTATTCTATATAAGCCTATTTATGAGCATACTCAGCTTGGCACTATATATTTACAGCCCACACACAGCGCGATAGCTTGCGACCAGAGACGAAAAGTGAAAAGTGAAAAGTGAAAAGTGAAGGATGAGGGCCAGCCCCCTATCCTCGCGAGAAAGAAAAGAACAAAAAACAATTTGCCAGTAACGTCAATGCTGCGGAGGTTCCAAAAAGAAGATTAATAGGCACATCGACATCTATCAATACACCAAACAATACCGGCGAAATACTCGACGCCAGCACCATAGCCGCCACGTTAACTGAGCGAATCGAACCAATAAGCTTAGTACCGTACACCTCGGCCCACAATGCACCATTAATGGGTTGGCTAAAACCAATAGCGGCACCTAACAGGCCCATAAACACAGGAGCAACCCATAGCCCTGGCACAAAGGCCAAACACAGTTGAGCAAATACTAACGCCATTGGCGTAAAGGGAAGAAGCTTCCGGGCACTAAAGCGGTCGACCATAAACCCACTGAACAAAGACGTTAACCAATGAACTACACCGAATATAATAAAACTGCTTGCTAGGATTCCTTGCGACCAAGATTTTTCCATAATGACATAATCTTGATGGATAAAAATTCCCGTTACGACGAATGGCGCAGCCGAAATACCCGGCAATGCCAACCAGTAACGCCGGTCCTTTAGGAGCAGCTTAAGTCCATCTGTGGCTTTAGGTTTATGTCCTACCCTGTTTTGCTCTGTTTCTGTACGAATGCCCTTAGTTAAGCGCAAACAAAAACGTGTTAACGGAAGATAGAAAGTTAGCGTTAATACAGCGATACAAAAATACGTATTTCGCCAGCCAATCAATGTAATGGCAAAAACCGCTAACACTGGCAAAAAAACTTCGCCTACCGCTACGCCGGAGCCTGCAATACTAAGCGCTTTGCCACGTCCGGCCTCGAAATAACGCGCCATGGTAGTGATACCAGTATGCGGGAAAAGCGCTTGTCCAAAAAATCGTAGTAAATAAAAGCCAATACAAAGCGCTATATAATTAGGCGCCATGGCAAGCACTACGCAGGCAAAAACAAGCCCCACAGCAACCGTTGCACTGTAACGCGACAACGAAACGCGATCGATCAATGCGCCAGCCCAAACCACCGTCATCGCGCTGGCCAGAGTAGCTAAAGAATAAGCGCTGCCATAAGCAGAGGCGGAGATATTTAGCGAGCGCTGAATATCTCCGCCAAACCAACTAACAAAAAAAGATTGCCCGAAATTCCCCCAAAAAACGCAGAGAAACCCAAAGCTTAATAATGCAAAATTCTGACGAAGAAAACCCATCGCCCTACTATACAGTGATATCAGCACAGTGATATCAGCTGCTTACGTTATAAAATAACGCTATTGTTGAGCGCTTCGGACCCGCGATTACGCTAAAATTCAAGCAATGCCTCCCGCGATCATCGGTGTTCCCATTGAAAGACGCGATGGTAAATACATTACATCAAGTTTCCTCTTTTAACGGGCATCAAGCGCATATC
>JBLIMQ010000115.1:0-13285 GCA_047638775.1 Flavobacteriales bacterium | reverse complement strand
ATCGCTCTAATGTTTTATCTAGGTCGGGCCGATCCAGCAAAGGGGGGGCGGGGGGAGCCATAGAATCCTCTCGCATTGCTGCTGCGCTGTCGTTCGCACTATCAAGTGCCACAAACAATTGTCGCCGTACTTCAGGCAACCCCACACTTACATGCAAATCATTAAAATCCGTTTGATCACGCGGCACACTGCACCTCACCTACTTCAAAGTTAGGTAATACCACAACGCCGTTACAGGCATTGGCAGCTTCTAAGGCTTTTTTCGCCCCAGGGTTACCTTCGGTGCCACTATCATCATCACCAGCAATAACAATTTTGGATTCGGGGAATATTTCACGCATCTTGATAGACACTTTTATTAAATTGCCACAATCAAACGCTACTACCGTTCTTAAGCCCGTAGCCATATGACAACTAGCGGCCGTGGCGTAACCTTCAGCAATAACAATCGGCGCTGTATGATCAGCAGAGGCAACATCAATAAAATGAAATAAACCCGACTTAGGTCCAGGTAAAAACTTCTTTACTCCAGTCTTATGAACGAGCTGCAGGTTGCGCAAATTATAAGCACTGTCGCGCACCGGCACGGCAAACGTGCCAGGCTTCAAATAACGAAACTTAGTATCATCTGTTTTCCGGTCAAAAAACTCTCGAATCCCAACGCTAGACGAATGAATTGCGTAGCTGCACTCGGCTTCATTAAGCTCTAGCACCAGTTTGCTAGCAATAAACCGCACACCCAGCGCATCCACTTGCTTATCAAGTAAATACTGGCTCTCGCCACTCGAAACCATGCGGCCCCATAAATCTGCACACACTTTCTTCATAATCAAGTGCCAACGCTTTGTGTGTACGGCCTCCTCTTCGGCCTGCTTCTGCGCTAGCGCCCTGCGCTCTTCGGCTTGCACTTTACGTGCACTCTTCTCGGATGCGCTTAACGTAAGCTTTTCGGGTGTGTAACCACAATCAATCGCCTCTTTAAAAATGGACGCAATTGTTACGCTTCCTTCACGGCCGCTAGCCTTCACGCTTTTCCACGTATCGCGGCATGCTTTAGTGTTGTAGCTTTGGCCAGGACTACTCCAACTATCAAACAAATCAAACGCTAATTCGCCAAACTCGCTCTTAAGCGCCATGGCGACCTTTGCCCAATCGTCTCGATCTTTATCTGGCGAAAGCCATTGCAGCGCGCAGTACACCTCGTCCAATGTCGCATCTTCGTATTGCACAACACATCTCCTCTAAACATTTGGGTAATTGGAACGCACGAATAAATCCCTACAATGCAAGCATCGCAAGGGAGATATTGAATGGATATGAAAAGACTACGCCGCAGACTGCAACGCAGGATTGATGTATATATCAGGCCGCAATTCGTAATCATGGATATCAATACCGGCAAGCTTCGCAGCGCGCACAATCGAGCGTACGTACTCCGCCGGGGGCACCGGGCTTTTTCTACCGTTAAACCACGAATGAACAGACTTACCCCTAAGCCTCGTAGGCATAAGCGATCCATCAAGAGGCTCACTCTCCCAAATCAAATCCGTTGCACTGTTAACAACGTTAGCAAACTTGGTATAGCCGCCCATCGAATCTATTAGAATGATGATTTTTATTAAATTCATAAGAACTCCAGATTAACAATTTCCTAATTCTAGGAAGAAATTGCGAATCTAGCAACAACATTCTTCCTATATTTTGGATTGTCCTTAATTTAGGACAACCTTAAAATACAGGTCAACAACAAAACACCTCTGATAAAATGAGTTCGCAATAATGAATACGCTTGGTAAAAGACTAAAAAAGGCCAGGGAAGAAGCAAATTTAAGCATGTCAGAGCTAGCTCGCAGATCAGATGTTCGAGTAGGGACTATCGACGGAATTGAAAAAGGAAAAACCAAGACATCATCAAAAACCATTACCTTAGCAGAAGCCTTAGGCTGCTCTGAAATCTGGCTAGCCCACGGAAAAGGCGACCCTTGGGCAACAAAGAGCGCTGAAGTAGCCTATAAGGACGACCGCCTTCATAAGTTTTTCGAGATTGCAGAAAGCAAGCGCGAGAGCGGAGAGCTTACAGATGAAATGCTAGAAAACCTTGAAGGCTCTATAGAGCTAATGACTCGCATACTATCGACCAAAACACCAAAGTAACTCTCCACCTCCCCCTTGCAGCAGTCAACCTAGCCGTACCCAGCCTTAGATTTATTTTCTACGCTCCACTATCAACACCCTCCCCACCTTTAATTTTCAACAAAAACACCTAGATCCTAGAAACTTTTACAAAATGTTTCACAAATTTAAGAAGTTTTTTATTGACGCTTCCTATTTTTAGGATTATTGTTTTCCTAAATCTAGGAAGACTTGTGACTCATATGAAACTCAAACGCATAAACGATACCTATGAAGCCGGAAACACAACGACCCATATCGGCCTACTAACTCACCGCCAAGCACAACAATTCACGCTCGCCGGCGAAGGCGCAAACAACACAGAAATTGCCGACCATATGGGTATTAGCGAGCACACTGTGCGCGTGAACTGGAAGAACATCTACACCGCCCTTGGCGTGCACAACGCTGCACAAGCTATCGCAAAGGCTGCACATATGGGTGTGATAGAGCTGCGAAGAATATCGGCTGCTTTATTGTTTGGCTTTATTACCTGCATGCAACTTGCACCCGCACCTGCACAAGCCCAAAACCAGCAAGACAATGAACCTGCACGCATACGAGGCGGCCGTCGGTCCAATCGTCGTGCACGCTCTGCACGCAGACTACATAAAAAAAATGAAAGCTACATACACGACCTTTTCGATCACCTAGACCTAGACGATACCAACGGAGAAATAATGCCATGCCTGCAAAAGTGTTTTTACTACCTACACCAAAAACCAACAAGCGAATTCAGCTCAACCGAATTGAAAGCATCACCCAACATACCGCCACGCCAGAAGGCAACAAAATACGCTTGTTACCGCGACAAGAAGCAAATGATTTCGATTACGAAAAACCACCATGGGGAGGCAACGCGGCATGATGTTTAACTTTAAGAAAAACAGAAAACTAGAAACAGACTTAGACGCCCTACTACAGCACCTTGTGTTTCTAACCGAACAACTCACGAACACAACTGTTCATGTCGTAGAAATTGAGAAACGCGTAATACAACTGGAGTATAAAAATGGACGACAACCTAGTATGTATGAAAGTAGCAGCAACGATAGTAAATGCCCGGCCCTTAAAATTACTTAATGCATTGGAAGAGCAAGGAGTGTTACGCCGCGACATCAATAATTCACGTGTGCCGGCACAAGAATATATTGACCGAGCCTTTTTTGTAACAGCGACTACCAACTTCAAAAAAGGTCCCGTTACGCACTACCGTACAAGGATTTTCGTAACGCCAAACGGAATTGAGTTCTTGCGTGATTTTATCGCCAATAACCCTGTACCGAGACAGCACGAAAATAAGGCAGCGGCTTAATGATGAACAATAAAATTAAAGACTACGCAATAGCGGCCCTATCGCTGCTATTTGCCGTAGTCGTGCACTCAATAGACCTCAACATATACCCATGAATAACCTAATAATTTCGCTAATTGCGGTTGCCGTAGGCACCCTTTCAGCCTGCGCAAATGGCTGGTTCTTTTACTCGCTGCTTAACGGTGGCGTTGTAGCTATATGCTGGGCCATGGGTGCGGTGCTATTCCAGTGTTATAGCTACGCAATCGCCCGTAAATTAAATTGCGTTAAACGAAGCAAAAAAACACTCGCTGCAATACTTATGGCTGCGCCACTGTGTATATCCATTTACGTAAGCTACACCGCACTTACGAGCATCATCAACAATACAAAAGAACACGCAAACACCGCAAAATCCAGCACCAACAACACCATCAAGTTAAATAATTCGTTGCAACAACTACTTGCAGCCAATGTAGATTCATCAACGCAAGCCGTACGTAAAGATTACCGTACACAGAATTCAAAAATTACCAAGCAAAGCCTATTAATAACAGACCGAATTCTAGCGCTACAAAACACCATAGCGCCGCATAGCACCAAGCCCACAAGCGCAATAGCTACCACACCCGCATGGGTTTTAATCGCCTTCACATGGCTAGTAGCCCTACTGCTAGATGCAATACCTATAAGCGCAATACTAATCACGAAAAAAGACCTCAAGCCCTTAGAAAATAAAAGTCCGAAAAAATCACCTATTGAAAAAATCAGTGATAGAAACCAAATCGCACGATTAATAAAAGATCCAGCACACCCATTAAAAGCCACGCACATAAGTCTGCAGCAACATACAGCATTAACACGCAGCGAGCGCGATAACTTATTAAGAGTTTTAAAGCCAATTAACAAGGTTTAAAAAAAATGCATAAAACTAGACTCGACTCATTAATCGAAATAATCACGAACACATATATCTGGTCCGGTATATATTTCCGAAGCAATGAGGCAGGTAATGAATGAGCTGGCTCTATTCGCGGGCGCTGGTGGTGGCATACTCGGCGGAAAGCTACTCGATTGGCGAACCGTGTGCGCCGTTGAGCGTGACGCCTACGCAGCACAAGTTTTGGCGCAACGACAAAATGATGGAATTCTCGAAGCTTTCCCGATTTGGTCTGACGTGCGCAGTTTTGACGGAAGACCATGGCGTGGAATTATTGACGTCATTTCTGGCGGCTTTCCCTGCCAGGACATTAGCCCTGCAGGCAAAGGAGAAGGAATTACCGGCGAACGATCGGGACTTTGGTCTGAAATGGCACGCATCATTCGCGAAGTACGACCCAGATACACATTCATTGAAAACAGCCCAATGCTCACTACTAGAGGACTCGAACAAATCTTATGTGACCTTGCCAAGATGGGGCTCAATGCAGAATGGTGTGTGCTCGGAGCATACGACTGTGGTGCCAAACACATCCGCAATCGAATTTGGATTCTTGCGTACAGTAAAAAAAAGGCCCCAGGGACTAATTCCGACACCAACAAAATCAACAGCCGACAAGGAAGTGATCAGCAGCCAAAACGGCAGGAATTTAGTTGCATACGCCAAGTTATATCCAACCCCGATGGCATGCGATCACAAGGGAGCACCTTCACCAAAAAGGACTCAGCAGCGTCGGGAAAACTCAACTCGCGGCGTACCACTACCCGAACATATTCAGCGCGAACAATCCGAACCAGTGAGTGGCCAATTGAACCCGACGTGGGTCGAGTGGCTAATGGGGTGGACTTTAGAGTGGACCGACTTAAAGCCATTGGCAACGGACAAGTTCCAAGAGTGGCTGCAGCAGCATTCGCGTTGCTGCAAGCCAGAATTGAATCAAGTTAAATTAATTACAGATGAAAAAATGAAAAATGAAGAAACCCAAGCCGAATACAAAGGACTATAAAATGAAACTGGTGAAGCACACAGCAATCAACAAAGTTCACTTTGGTCGCACTGCACCAACGAAACAACAGTGGCTAGAGCTCATTGAATCAGGCGCAATCAATGGTAAGTTGTTAGGTGAGATGATCTTTATCGATGAAGATGATTTCTTAAGCAGGGACAATTTCAACCTTGCGGCCAATGATGACACCACTACAACACAACAAAAAGTTCACGCACTGCTAGGGTAAGCAAAATGTCTAGACCAAGAAAACCTCGGATCTTTGAAGACACAAAACTTGCAGATAACCTCTACCCAGACCCAAATAGACGTGCAGGAAAGTGGCGCTACGTTCGTCCAGACGGCACTTCTAAAATATTTAGTGCCGAAACCATACACGAAGCCAATCAATTGGCCGAAGCCGCAAACGCAGAAAGGGATACATATTGCCCTACCCCAGTTGTCGAGCAAGGACTTACAATTATAGGTGGACTCGTTGAGGACTATATAAGTAAACGCCTACGGGATGACCCAGAACTTCGCAAAGCACGAAGTTGGGCAAACAGAGCCTACGCACTACGTAAATTTGGCCGAGAGCTCGACATGCCCCCCACTAAACTTAAGCGCGTGCATATAACGTCCTGGTGGGACGGGCTAACATACAACCAACAAAAGCTTCGTCATGCAGAATTCAGAAAAGCCTTTAATTATTGGCTTGGCCGTGGCTTGTTTCGTCAGTTTGAATACAACCCATTTACCACCGCTGATGATAGGCCACGGCTCTACCTAAAGGCTAAGCCTGCACGCTCTCGCTTGAGACTTGATATAAAATCGTATTGGCGGATTTACAACGCCGCTGGCGAGCTTGGTTACGAGGGACTACAGATAGCCATGGGGATTAGCCTATTAACCTTTATGCGTGAAGGCGACATACTCAACCTTCGGTTTGATGAAAACTTTAACGGCGACCAGCTAAAAACGATTATCAGCAAAAGTGCAGCACAAAAAGGCCACACCAAAGCGACTCGGCTTCAATGGAATACAGAGAAGTACGGCTTACTGAAAGAACTAATAAACAAAGCCCGCGCTCTAGGCCTAAGAAACATCAACTCCCCTTACCTGGTCTCGTATATAAGCAAACGCCGCGATAGAGACTACAGAAGCCGCCTTAAAAAGCACAAAGGCCAAATGACCAAGGAAAGGTTATGCGAGCAATTCGCCGCAGCACGAGACGCGACAAAGCTTTATTCGTCTATACCTAACGGAAAGACTCCACCAACATTTCACGAAATAAGAAGCTTAGCCGATGCGCTAGCGAAAACAGCGGGTTATGAAATATCAGCCATACAAACGGCAATGGCTCACAGTGACGAAGCTATGACCATGCAGTATATGGCTGAACATGACTTACCGCATGATGTGGTTGATATTGTGCTTAGTAAGGAATTACTTGGGGGGAGTTTTTAAACCTAATCTTAACTATTCACTAATATAGCATCAAATTTATTACCCCCTGGACCAGCCGCATTTTTAAGAACCGTGATTTTAGGCTGCAACCCTAACCTTGAGATTGACCTATAAATACAACCCAATATAGAGTTCTGATGTTTAGGTAACTCACCACTCATCTCCAAAGACTGAAATAGACCAGAGTTCAGAGGAAGAATTAATACTTTTACAGGCAAGGCATGCGTCATCTGAAGATCTTCCATGAAATAATCCTCCATACTGCGCACCAGTACAATTTCATTAGCTCGAGAAAGGTTTGCAATTTCGTTAAAGTACAAAAAATCACGACCAATTACGCCTTGACAAAAAACCATTGCAATATCGATAGGGTCCCTGCCGTACTGACAAATATTTCGTCCCAAGTGAAAGCGTTCATAATTGGAAAAATCATTAATATCTATCAGTTTTATTTGTTCAGATAACCATTCCTCAAAAGCTTCATCGGATGAAAAATCTTCGCCTGCGTTTCTTGCTGCTGAATTTGGTTGAAAATCAATATATCCAATAAACTCTTGAGCGGATCTTGCATTAACGTTTGCGCATAACCCACCAACTGAGCTAAGGGTAAGAAAATTCCGCTCCAGAAGACCTAATGAAGAAATCGCTGCGTACCCATAACATTTTCCATTTAGAGTCATCGGTCTTAGGCGATCAGCATTTTTATCAATATAGTCTTCGGTTTCTTTAGATTGGTACTTCGCAAAAGAAATACTTTTCAGCCATCCAGCCTGATTCAATTTATCTATTTTTCGAGGATGAATTTCGCACCCACGCAAATTATTTGTCGAATAAAAAACACTTACATCTATTCCTGCGAAAATTGGTTGTACATAGTCTCCAAAGGAGACAATTAAGTTTTCTAGTGTATGTCCTGGCTTACCTTCCCTAGCTCTTTTTACCTCAATATCGCCCCCGTTTTTCAATAACCCATCTTTTAAGCGAATTGCAACCTGCGTCGATATGTTATGTGGAAAGTTTTCTGGTGCCGAGCTCCTTAAAATAGGTCTTAGGGATATTCCATTTTTAAAGTAGATTTGACATACATCAGCTAATCCATCAGTCGATTTTTTGCTCGAAACACGAACCTCGTCGGAACACATAAAAACCGAATAGAAACCAATTCCAAATTGTCCAATAGATGAGAAATCTGAGGACATAAGCCCTGGGTGCTCTCTTCGCACTAATGAGGAAGACCAGAAGCTCGTGCCAAAATCAAGCAGTGGACCAGTTAAAACCCCTTTACTCATTCCAATGCCATCATCTTCTATGAATAACCAATCTTCATTCTCAATATTGTTGATCCGCACAGTAATGCGACCTTCAAAATCTGGGTCTAATACTCTTCTGGCATGAATTGAATCTCTCGCATTTTGTATTAATTCTCGAACCACTACTCCAAGCTTATCGACACCAACTCCATACAATCTATCTCCGCCCAAGTTCTTGATAAGACCCTCTATATCGCTAACTTGAACTTTCACCAAGTGCGGAGTCCAACCTTCTGAGCGTATATACGTATTTAGGCCCGCTGGCGAATCAGATCCTGTTACTTTTTTAGCTTGAAATGCCAGTTCAGGAATATTTTTTACATTAAAAAGAGCGTCGCATGCCCGTAACTCACTATCTACAACACAAATCGCTTCGTAAGCAACCCACCAGGCATCAGAGTCCTTCTCTAGAAAGGTGGAGGTTGAATTAAATAATAGTGAAGACCTAGTATTGTCATTCTGATCTATATCTAGCCCTGAAAGTTTATTTTGAAACGACCAATGATCGCCCGAAACACCTTGAGGATTAGTTAAAGCATACAAAAAATCAGGGGCTCTTTCGCTGTCAAGATGCGCAGCGTCAGCACAGCGCAACATGCACGCAAGCTTCAATGGGTTAATGCGCCAATCTGTCGGATACTCGGCCAATGCATTAAATTGAGTTTGAAATTTTATAGCCACCTCTTCAATATCCCAGTGATGGCTAGCTGCAATCCGTCCTATAAGTTTCCCTAAACGATCACGTAAACTAACGTCTTCGATTAAAAAGAGCTCCGTGCCATTAGCAGCAGTCCAGCTTTTACTGCACAAATCTTCGGCTTGATCAGCATGAAGATGCCTTAACGTATCGAAATCAGCCACATGATTTAATTCATCGGTTGTTGAGTCAGGATTACTTTTTTGCCCAAAGGAGAACGAGTCTTTCCATATAGTTGTACTTCTCACGCCATCGACACCACCTTCATATGCATCAAAGCACAAAGCTGAATCGTGTAATAAAACTGCACCACCAAAGACAAAGGCTTCTAATGGGTTTATAGGGTACTTTTCGCCGCAGATAATTGAAGCTATTTTCCAAAGTGCGTCTAAATGACCTATATCATGACTGGTTAAGCTTGGAAGGTCAGAAGATATTTTAGCAACGAGAATGGATACTTTAAGCCTAAATTTATTAAATTCCGCACTCAATAGCGCCTTCTTATCATAGTAAAGCTCGCCCTCCACTAATTCAAATGAATCCTTCCAGAGGGTAGTATTTTTGAAAGCAGGTTCTGACATTTGACATCCTTAATTGAACAGTTAAGCGCAGAGATAGCCGTCTCTTTTGAAGAGAACCAACATGATCTTGCAGAATAGTAATTAAATCAAGGGAAACAACAACTTAGAGTTTTTGTGCGAATAGGCTGGGGGTGTGGTGGTCGTCGGTTCAAATCCGGCCGCTCCGACCAAATTTAGGACCCTGTACGGTTAGCCCCCCCACTAACCATACAAAAACCCCACATATAATAAAAACTAACGGTTTACTACCCAATCTCGTTAGCTTCTCACGGCACTATAATAACGTTACTAACCCAAGCCGAGACTTCACTGCGAATGTACGTGGCACTGCCCGTGTATTCAATTCTTTAGCTATCGATGTTGTCAAATACCAAACCGGTGAAATTATGCTCCTCATATAACCTTCGAGCGTGGATGATTGCCCTTAATTTCGCTTGGTATTAAACCGGTATTATTTTTTCCGGAAGGCGCTTCACTTTTCCGGCCTACGCCTCGGTTTTTGTTGGCGTGCATAACGTGTAGTTCGGAATGAACGTAGGGTGGAAAAGCGAATGCGCCTTCCACCATTCACTTGTTGATTTGTTGATTTGTTGATTTGCTGAAAGCTGAAAGCTGAAAAATATTTGACTGTAGTGGCACACCAAATCCGACCACTCCGACCACTCCGACCACTCCGACCAAAAATTCAATATGCCACACATAAAAAAAGGCCACTCAATTAGTGGCCTTTTTTTGTCGGTAATGTGTATTGTCCTTGAATCTGTCACAACTAGAATTTATGGTAGCTCGAATTAATAGTAATTTGAATTCATGAAACGTAAAATTTTCAGAACCTAGCTATCTAGCATTACCAAAATAGATTCCAATTCTTTAATCATCTTCCCCAGAAAAACTGGGTCGATAGTCGCCTCAACGCCGTCAAACTCACTCACCATTTTCTGGCGTGCGCCACCTATGGTGTAGCCGTGCTCATACAGGAGCCCACGAATATGTCGAATAGTTAATACATCTTCACGCTGATAGTATCGGCGATTACCGCGACGCTTAACGGGCTTTAACTGAGGAAATTCTTGCTCCCAATAACGCAATACGTGCGGTTTTACCGCGCATAACTCGCTAACTTCACCAATGGTAAAATAACGCTTGCCCGGAATTGGCGGCAATTCATCGTTATTACTGGGTTCCAGCATAAACTTCTACTCTGACCTTTAATTTTTGACCTGGTCGAAATGTGACGACACGCCGGGCTGTAATAGGGATTTCTTCTCCGGTCTTGGGGTTGCGACCAGGGCGTTCTTTTTTCTCTCTTAATTCGAAGTTGCCAAAGCCTGACAGTTTCACTTGCTCGTTATCGACAAGTGAGTCTCGGATTTCTTCAAAAAAACCTTCTACGAGTTCTTTAGCCTCTCGCTTGTTGAACCCAAGCTCCTCGTACAGCTTTTCAGCCAAATCGGCTTTGGTCAGCGATTCAGAAGGCTCACTATCGAAGTCTGGCATCAAATTCACTCTCTAACGCCTTTATTATTGCGGCGATCTTAAGATTTATTTCATCTTCGTTAAGAGTGCGCGATGAATGCTGAAAGGTCAAGTTAAAAGCGACACTTTTTCGTTCAGAATCAATGCCTTCACCACTATATATATCAAAGACCTTTAACTGTTTTAGCGCTTCGCCAGCCTGCTCTTTAATGACTTTTTCAAGCTTATTGACCGACAGTTCAGCGTCTACAGTAAATGCCAAGTCCCGGCCTACTTGAGGGAATCGAGACACACCGCTGTATATCGGTAATTCTGTTTTAAGTAATTTCGATAGATCTAACTCAAATATATAAACGCCCGTATTCAAGCTTAACTTGTTTAACAGTGCCGGATGTAACGCACCGATAGATCCGATCACACTCCCATTTAAGCTAACCTTAGCTGACTGACCAGGGTGTAAGTAGCTAATATCGTCGCAGGCCGAAAACTCGATTTCACCCTTTGTTAAAGATAGTAAGGACTCTACATCACCTTTAAGGTCGTAAAAATCTAACCGAGACTTATCGCCTTCCCAACTTTGATCACGGGCATTACCATAAATTAAGCCGGCGATCCGTTGCGGCTGAACATAGGCGTCATCTTTCTTTTCAAAACTTAAACCGAGCTCAAATATTTTTACGCGCTCTACTTGGCGGTTAACATTGTATATTAGGCATTCTACTAAACCGGGAATCAGGCTTTCGCGCATCACGGCCATGTCGGCACTAATCGGGTTCAATACTTCGATTTGCTCAACGTTTTGCGAGAACAAAGCTTGCATATCAGGGTCGATAAAACTGTAGGTTATAACTTCTTGATAGCCTGTAGATACCAAATGAGCGGTGTAGTCACGTGAACTTAACGCTGTATCACTCTTTAACGGAAGCTTCTGAGGAATCAGAAGGCTTGTAGTTGGCAGGCGGTTATAGCCATATATGCGCGCTAACTCTTCGAGCAAGTCGGCTTCGATAGAAATATCGAATCGATAGCTTGGAACCAAGAAGCCAAGCGTATCGCCCTCTTCTGATTCTAACGTTAGCCCTAATCGCGTTAAAATATCCAAAACTTCATCTTTGGGAATAGCAAAACCTAAACGGCGCTCTATATTTGAAAGCTTTAGCGTAACTTTTCTGTTGATGTAGGCATCTAGGTCGCCCTTCTCAAGTGTAATTTCGCCAACACGGCCGCCAGCAATATCAATTATCAGCTGGGTTGCACGTTCTAGCGCATGTACCACGCCTTGTGGGTCAACGCCACGCTCAAAACGATGTGAAGAGTCGGTATGTAGTCCGTAGGAACGGGCCTTGCCGGCGATACTTGTTGGCTCGAAGAAAGCCGCTTCTAAGAATATATTTGTACTTGAAGCGCTCACAGCTGTGCTCGCCCCGCCCATAACGCCCGCTAGAGCCAATGCTTTTGACGCATCGGATATAACTAAACTTCCTTCACGCAGTTCAATTTCTTGATCATTTAACAGCTCAAGCTTTTCGCCCGATTTCGCGTGCCTTACACATATTTTTGTGTCGATTTTGTCCGCATCGAACGCGTGCATTGGTTGCCCAAGCTCAAGTAAAACGTAATTCGTTACGTCGACAATGGCATCAATAGGACGAATATCACTACGGCGCAACTTTTCTTGCATCCAATTTGGTGTTTCAGCCTGTGGATTTACACCTTCGATATAACGACCGCTATAGAGCGGGCAGCTTTGTGAAGCCTGTATCTCAACCGACATTTTAGACGTACTGGTCACGGCCGCTTCTAAGGTTTTTTGATCGCTAACATCGACTTTGTTGATAACACCAACTTCACGTGCGATGCCTTTAATGCCTAGGCAGTCACTTCGGTTTGGGGTTAGGTCTACTTCAATTATTTTATCGTCAAGGTTTAGATATTCTCGTAAATCTTGCCCAACTGGCGCATCAGCCGGTAATTCCCATAGACCAGAATCGTCGTCACCCGCTTTCAGTTCGGTTTGCCCACAGAGCATTCCAAAGGATTCAACACCACGAAGCTTGGCTTTTTTAATCTTTAGACCTTCAGGAAGTCTTGCACCAACAGTAGCGAACGGCACCTTTAGACCGACACGGGCATTACTCGCGCCGCAGACCACAATAGTCAACTCATCCGCTCCGCCTTTAACATGGCAGACTCTAAGCTTTTCGGCATCTGGGTGCGCCTCAACTACGGCAATCTGACCAACCACTACCTTGGTGAATTCCCCGGCTACGGATTCGACAGCGTCGACCTCCAAACCCGCCATGGTTAGCTGCTCTACTAATGCTTCGGTGTCGACTTGTGGGTTTACCCACTCTCTGAGCCAT
>JBLIMQ010000114.1:0-13474 GCA_047638775.1 Flavobacteriales bacterium | reverse complement strand
GATGCGTGGTGTCCTAGCATTATTTTAGGCGGTTAGGTACGGATCTTAATGGAGACGCGAAATAAGCAAAACCATTTCATTTTTTAGACACCAGATATATGTCAGCGCTACCGCCATTTTAAAAACATAAAAGACGGCTTACCAAGGTTCATATCAAAGACAACAGTAGTTGAAGAATTTTCAGTGTTTTTGAAGCTTCGGCACCTTATCGTTTGACATTCGGGAGCGACCATATGCGTCCTTGTTACTCTCTGGGAGTGGATTGGCATATGCTCAACGTGGCCAGCGTCGGCTTTATCGGCCTGCGTAGCTCCGCTTAACGCGCGACTTAGGTACTGCGCGCCCAGAACAATGCGTGAGCCACGCATTTCACTAAGTATACTAGTGCCTGTACTCTCCATTATTTTTAAGGGGAACTCGCGAGGCTTTAACATCATTTTATAAAGCCTAAAATTTATTGGTGAGCCATACGGCTTGGTAGGGTTTCAACTCTAAATCTTGATGCTGGTCGCCAAAACTGGCTCCGCTAATAAGATCTACCCACGTATCTAGACTGATTAAATTGATGCTTGCAAGAGGAATTGATATTTTTGTATTCCTGATATTATGGATACAAAATATACTCTGGTCTCGTTTTGGACTTTGTCGCCAAAACCCAAATATCTGGTCGCCCAAATGTAAGGTGAATTGCGTGGCATTTGGGTGGAAAGCCGGTTGAGCACAGCGTATTGCTAGCAGATGCTTCATAGCGGAAAATATTTTCGCATGATGTGTTGCTTCATCGGCAAGCTTGGCGCAAAGGTCTGCGTAATCCCACTTGAAGCGGTTGATCGTACGATTTCGACCGGAAAGTTCGATCCCTTCGTTGTAATTGTTAGTACCAAAGAGGCTATGAATATATATGGCCGGCACGCCCTCAAGCGCCATCATTAATGTGTGAGCACAGACAAACCGTGGAACCTGCCACTGGTCTGGCCCAAATTCGGTACCTTGCATGGCATCAAACAAGGTTATATTTATTTCGTAGGGTTTCTTTTGACCATTTTCTGTAGTTCGCCATGACACTCTGCCGCCAAAATTCTGCATAGCATTAACAACCGTGCCTATATCGTCATCACCAAGTAATCCCTCGGCCGGACGTAAGCCAATACCATCGTGCGAGGCTAAAAAATTAAAATAGAATGTGCCGTGCTGTGCCGGCGGCATTGTCATTTGCCAGCGCATTAGGTGTTGGCTACTGCCTGTGATCATTGCGTGCAAGACCAGTGGCGGCAATGAAAAATTATATACCGCGTGGGCTTCGTTAGCGTTGCCAAAGTAGGATAAGTTTTCGTGATTGGGGATGTTGGTTTCGGTAATGATAATCGCGTTGGGAGTGTGGTGTTCAATGAGCGAGCGCATTAGCCGAATTAGCTCGTGAGTTTTAGGGTGGTTAATACTGCTGTTGCCAAGCTCTTTCCATATAAAGGCCACGGCATCCAGACGAAAAGTACGCACGCCCTTGTCGAGATAAAACTTAATGATTTTTACGATTTCACAAAGCACCTGTGGGTTCGCAAAGTTTAAATCTACTTGATCGTGGCTAAACGTACACCACACATATTTTTTCCCATCCAGCGTTTCAACTTCGCGCAAAAGTGGCGAGGTGCGCGGACGCACTACCATAGATAGATCTGAATCTGGGGCGGCCTCAAAAAAATAGTTAATTCCGGGTTCTTTACGTTGTTTGAAGTTATCAAACCAGCGACTACGGCTGGAGCAATGATTCACCACAAGATCACCCATTAAATTACACTGGCTAGCAATGGCTTCGATATCATCCCAGTCGCCCAGACTTTCGTTTACTTGTACGTAGTCGATTACGGAAAACCCATCATCCGAACTGTAGGGAAAAAAGGGCAATATATGCACACCGTTAATAACGTCTTTTAATTCCGTTTCGTAGAACTTGGCGAGTGTTTTTAGTGGCGCGACGCCTTCTTCACGAATGGAGTCGCCATAGGTAATAACAAAGACGTCATTCTGGTCCCAAGCGCTTTCATGCTGAGGAGGCTTTTGCGTATTGGCATCCAGCGCCATAATCGAAAGCAATGTGTTGGCCGTAGTAGCATGATCGATGTCAGGATAAATAAACTGTAGATGAGACTCGATAATAAATTTCAGCTCATTTTGTACGTGCATGATTGAAGGTTACCTTAGTTTTGAGAATTAAACCTAACGCGATCGCAATGATGACGTTAGGCTTTTAAGGACACGTTAGCAGCGGTTTTATTAACTGCCGTATTCTGCCATATCTTGATCCACTGCGTCGTAAATGGATTGAAGTACATTCGGAATGGCACTGGTTACGCGGTTCCAACTCGGAACAAATGGTTTTTCCATCGGGTTTTCTAAAAAATTATGTCCCGCAATAAGAATATTTTGAGCAAACAACTCTACAGCTTTTTCTTCACTGTGAATGTCAAATTTCAAACCGTTCATGCGCGCATCGTTGTGATAAGTTTCAACGAAATCCAACGCCACCCTAAAGTAGCTTGCTTTAATAGAGCGGAATATTTCCGGCGTAAACACAACGCCGTTGGTCGCTAATTTTCTAAA
The DNA here is from genome assembly GCA_047638775.1 of Flavobacteriales bacterium. Taxonomy (GTDB): domain Bacteria; phylum Pseudomonadota; class Gammaproteobacteria; order Pseudomonadales; family Cellvibrionaceae; genus Agaribacterium. The sequence continues at coordinate 10,876 of JBLIMQ010000114.1, read as the reverse complement.
TAACGCCTTGGCAATATCGATAGACATTTTAGACAAACCTTGTGCCGCGTCTTCTGGGCTTAGCTCTTGATGCTTATGATCGTAGATATCGGCAATATCGGCCTGACACAAGCGATTGTTTGCGTAGTTCCGGTTCATTTCAGACAGTACGCCAATCTCTAAGCCCCAATCGCTAGGAATTCGAATGTCCGTCATGACATCTGCACGGAAGGACATCTCGCCGGCAAGCGGGTAGCGGAAGCTATCGATAAAATCTAAATAGGGTGAATGGCCGATAGTGCGTATAAGTGCGCGAATTAATGGAGTGACCAGCAAACGACTAACGCGTCCATGTATTTTTCCATTAGCAACACGCGCATAATAGCCTTTGCAAAACTCGTAGTTAAAGTTGGGGTTTGCAACGGGATAAAGTAGTTTGGCAAGCAAAGAGCGGTCATAGGTAACGATGTCGCAATCGTGTAAGGCGATCGATTCTGTTTTGCCTGATGCAAGCGTATAGCCCATGCAATACCAGACGTTACGACCTTTGCCTGGCTCCATCGGGGATAGGCCTTCGGCGATTAACGTTTGGTCAATGGCACGTAAGCGCGGTCCGTCATTCCATAAAACCTTAAAGTTTTGGTTTAGCGGTTTAAAGAATTCCAGTGCATGACGGTACTCATCTTCACTCGCACGATCTAGACCAATAACAATTTCATCTAGATAATCTACTTTGGAAATTTCATTGACGATGTTTGGTAGCGCGTCACCTTCTAACTCGGAGTACAGCGACGGCAGAATTAGGCCCATGGGTCGCGTTTTGGAAAATTCACAAAGTTCTTGCTCCATTGCCTCCAGCGGGCGTTGTGAAAGGTCGTGTAAGGTAGTGATAATTCCGTTTTGATAGAAATCTCCCATGAGTGGCTCCTAGGGTTTCATTATTGAGTGGGTGTCTAAGATCTGTGTTATTGCTTCGTGCCAACCTTCGGGGCCAAAAGCGTCGGTAAATATTGGCGTGCTGTTGCAGTTGTGTGCAGGAAAGTCGTGCACGGGTGAGCGGACAAATACGGGTAGGTCGGCGATTTCCAGCATGTCCAAATCATTGTAACTATCACCTAAGCATATGAGTAAGGTTTCACTGCCGGTATGCTCTGTAAGTTTTTTTAATGCTAATAGTGATGAGCCTTTATTACTTTTACCAAGGATGTGAATAAAACGTCCGCCGCGAATAACTCTTAAGTCGCACGCATGGATCGCATCGCAAAAATCCTTGTAGCTTGCATCACTGTCTCGCCAAAGTAGAGGTTCAGAAAATTGCCTTTGTAAGGACTTGGCTGCAGATACCTCATCTAAGCCTGTATGCTCAATAACTTTACCAATATCCCAATCGTTATAGCCTTCAAATGACCACTTATGCCTGTCTCTTAATGTATACACTTTTGCGACGACATCGGCACGCTCCGCTCCTAAGACGATACGTGAATAGCGATCGTTAAATTGCTGGTATGCGTCTGTCGCGACGCCGGATGGGGCGTAGATTGCAGAACCGTTTTCGACAATAAAGGGGGCGTCTAAGTTGAGGGCTGCTTGCAGTTCAGTAACCTCGGCAAAGGTCTTGCTCGTATTGATCACGATTTGAGCGCCAAGTGCGCGAAGTACATCGATACTCGGTTTGGCTGCCTGCCACGAATAGCTGTAATGGTCGAGTAAAGTACCGTCTAAGTCAGTGGCTACAATCATCGATGGTTTTGGAACGTTAATCATTTTTGCGCGCAACCAAATTCGTTATATTGTGCTGATCATCTAAAGCAAGTAACCAGTCGGCCTTGCGGTGTAGCTCGGACAAGCAATGGCGTGTAAGGCGTTCATAGTGCGAAATAAATCGGCGCACGCTGTTTTCGTCCAAGAGCCGTGCCTCTGTGTTAGGGTGTTCGGTTTGCCACTGCCTTACGAGCTTCTGCTCCTGCAGCCAACGCCAGTCATATACGCACTCAAAGGAAGGCGCCGCAAGTACAATGAGTTTGTCTAGCCTGCTAAAAAGCTCGGCGTAGTCGTACCGAAGTTTTTGATTACTGTATGTTCTCCACGCGCCGTATGGGTCTTCACTGCGCTCCAGTTCATTGATAGGTGGCGCGAGATCCTCTTCAGTTTGCGCGTCGGCCCCTACGCACCAACCTTCAAAAATGACAATATCAACAGGCGTCGCAATGTTGTCCCAATCGCTTTTGGGATGACGATCGTCTATCGCTTTATTGAAGCGCGGTATTGAGCAGGTTTGAGACTGGCTAGTCGACATTAATGTATCGAGAGTATCGATAGCCAAGCTTACATCATGAGTGCCCGGCACTCCGCGGGTAATAAACAGCGGGTGGACCAATTCGGCCAGCTGTTTACGTTCTGCGAGGGTTAAATAGAAGTCATCTAAGGATAGCGCGACACAGCGGAGCTGGTGGTCTTGCTCCAATATAAGTTTAAGGAATTGAGCAAGCGTACTTTTGCCAGAGCCCTGGGAGCCTTGCACGCCAATAAGCAGAGGTGAGCCTTGGTGGCCAATAAGCAGAGGTGAGCCTTGGTGGCACCGTGCGACGTTGTCCGCAAGCGGTGTATACCAGCGCTTAACTGTGCGGATAAAGTCGCTAGGCAAGCCCTCTGAGGCGATAAGTGAAACTAGCTTTTCATGCGTCATACTGGATCATTTGAGTTGTATTTATCCATATTACCTTATGGGTGCACCGCAGTGGTGCAGTTATAAATATAACACCGCCGTTTTACGGCGGGTTCATCTTTAGTGATGTGATAACAGCAAGTATTGAACCAATATGGGCTAATGCGAATTTTTAACGCCCGTTATGAACGCCTAATAACCTCTACGCGGCGAGTAGACGTATGCTATTCGACAGCGTGTGGCGCTCGCTTCTATCTTCTATCTCCTATCTCCCAACTCCTTATGCCCTAGCTCGTATGCCCTCAGACTATTATTCAGGCGCACGCTAATCAAAAAACGATACATACTAACCAACGGCACCTTTCGAACGGCACCCACTTGTAAAAGTAGCAGGAAATTTTTATATGTCAGCCAGTTACGGCGTTTATGATGAGTGAGCGCCCGCCCATTCTTTGTCATCGACCTAATTTGTTTGTTCACAAAGAGGATAGTGCCGCCATATTCAAAAAAGGCCCTAAGCAATAGTAATTTGTATTCCAATTGCCATGCATTCCCAAACATGCCCGCTCCCCCAGAGGTGCGCGAATCTATTAACTTGTAATGCTTGCTGTTAACGGTAATGCAATCCCACTCGCAAGGACGGAAGAGAAAACAATTATTCTCGTACTGTGCTTAACCTTCTTGCTCCATAGTTCATTAGGAGTGCGTATGTCTATACCTTAGGAGGTTGGCGAAAAGGACGTCGTGCTTATGTCATCGTTCAAAGGTGTTCTCAAAAAGCACAGTAAAGTACTTTCTGGTGTGAGAGTTCAGGTGATTATTGTTACGACTGGTGGCGCCGAGCGTGAATACACGCATACGACCAATGATAAAGGCGAGTTTTATCTGCCGGGAATCAGAGATAAAATGAAGATCGGCCCAATGACAGAATACACGGTAAGTCAATTTATATACGCGCATTACGAAGGGGAGGAGCATGAATTTTTTGAGGGGGGATTGCAAAGCGACAGCCTGAACTTTTCTCCGAGCTAGACGGTGAAATTATTGGCCTGAGTTGCGACCTCAATGACGAAAATATCTGCATTATAGAGATGATTTACAATGCGGTATATACAAAATGTAAATGGCAGAAAATAAGGAAAAAATTAATTTGAAATCGAATGCGAACTCGACAATTAACATAATCGCTTTTCGAGGATAGCGCTAATTTGGGTTGAAGTTCTATCTAGAATTTACGATTTCCCTAGCAGTGCATGTCCCTGCCATTTTTTTCTCTAGCAGTGCATGCCCCTGCTATTTTTTTCTTTAGTTCTTTTAACATCAAGCTCATGTACACTAACGAATTACCTCGGCCTTTAACAAAATTTCTGTCGCATCAGAAACACAAACAGGACGACTAAATAAATACCCTTGTGCAATATCACAATCTAGCTTCGTTAAAAATTCAAGCTGTTGAGTGGTCTCTACGCCTTCAGCAATAACTTTTAGCTTTAGAGTATGAGCAAGCATAATTATCGACTTTACGATCGCCTCATCACTTTCATCTTTACCTATATCTTCGACGAATGATTTATCGATTTTTAGCACGTCAATTGGAAGCTTATTCAGATAAATTAAGGATGAATAGCCCGTACCAAAGTCATCAACATATACCAAGATACCTTTATCGCGAATGCCGCCAAGTTCCTTAATGGAAGATTCTGGATCTTCCATTACCGCCGTCTCTGTTAACTCAATATCGATAAAACCATTAGGGAGACCGCTTTCTTGAATCAACATAGAGAAACGTTCAGCAAAGCCTTCTTGCTTTAACTGCTTAGGCGAAACGTTGATAGATACAGACCATTTATCATCGGTTATGGAGCGATCATACCAAATTTTTGTTTGTCGAATGACTTCCCTAAAGGTCCAATCTCCAAGCTGTTCAATTATCCCAGAGTCTTCAGCAATCGGTATAAATATTTCTGGACTGATAAACCCCTTTGTTGGATGCTCCCAGCGCATTAGAGCTTCAAACCCAGATAATTTTTGTGACCTTATTTCATATTGAGGTTGGTAGAAAAACTTGAGCTCGTCCTTTTCGATTGCATGACGCAATCCGTCTGCAATTTCATTTTTTTCATCTAAATTTCGTTGGATATTTTGGTCAAAATACCGTACACAATTTCTACCCGATTTTTTTGCACTATACATCGCCATATCTGCGGCTCTCGTTACCGAAGCCGCATTATCACCATCTCGCGGAAAGCTCGACACCCCAATACTAGCGCCAACATACACCGATTTATTATTAATATTAATGGGCTGACAAATTGAAGCTATGATTTTTTCTCCGACAACCTGCCCCTCACCTAAACCATTAGGTTGTATTAATACAATGGCGAATTCATCACCTCCCATTCTGCAGGCAATATCCGTATTTCTCAGGCTAGCACGGATTCGATTAGCAGACTCTATCAGTAGCCTGTCGCCAGCATCGTGACCTAGCGTATCATTCACTTCTTTAAAGTGATCCAAGTCGATAAATAAAACTTGCACCTCAAAGTTATTCCGTCTTGCACGTTTTATATTAGCTTCAAGTGTCTCCCAGAATGTCGCTCGATTGATTAGCCCAGTTAATTGATCGTAATGAGCCAAGGCAATTAGCTTGTATTCAGTTAATTTTCGTTCGTTTATATCTTGAAATGAAATCACACCGCCAATAGGCATTAAGTCATCAAACACCGTCGCCTGAGTATATTGGACAGAAAATGGCGTCTGAGGATTGCGCCAAAAATCTTCGTCGGATACTTGGTTACACTGCCCATCCTCAAATATCTTGCAAAAATCACCTCGCCTCCAATCCTCTTCGCGACTATTTGGCGATACGATTTCTTTAATATTTGATCCAATCAATCTATCAACGGTCGTCGTTAACAAAGTGCAGGCAGCAACATTAGCGAACGTAATATCACCCTGCTTATCAACAGCAATTATTCCATCCGCCGTATGATTAAGCAGCCTTTCACTATGTTTCTTTGCTGAATCAGCTTCTTGTCTGGCCATCTCAAGGTGCTGCTGGCTTTCGTACAAACTAGTGAATGCCAATACTTTTTGAACTAAGGTATTTTCATTTACAGGTTTTATCAGGTAATCAACAGCGCCTAAGGCGTAGCCTTTATGGATACATTCTTGATTCGTTTGGGTCGCGGTAATAAAAATAACAGCAGGAGGCCTACGCGTTAGGGTTTGCCGCATCAAGTCAACACACTCAAAGCCGCCCATTTCTGGCATAACCACATCCATCAAAACCAATGCGTAGTCTTGCTCGCGCGTCATCCTTAAAGCTTCATGACCAGAAGACGCCATATCAATATCAAATGATTGATCACCTAACATTCCTGCCAAGGCTTCTCTATCAAGAGCTTGATCGTCAACAACCAAAACTCGAGTTTGAGGCATTTATCGATATTCCGCATTTAAAATTAATTAATATGACGCCAAACACACCTTACGATGACCCAATCCCCGATAGACGCATCAAAAGGCTACTATTAAGTGTACACCCTATTCCAAATTTTACGTCTGCAATAAGAGATTAATTTAAACCGGCATTTGTGAACAACAACTAATCCACACAGAATTAAAGCACCAAAAAAGATTGGAGACATATATGGACGCTCCTGGAATACCCCTATTGATCTTATCGATCGCAATGCGTCTAAATTTTTTAGGGCACCTAGGGACTAAGTCTTGAATTTCGCCCTGAAAGCACTCTGACCGCTGTTACTTCTAACCCTACACTTTAAATATCGAGAAAGGCTATACCAATCAAAAGCTTGTAACCATTACATAAAGTTCGTGTCCTCGCTAACGTTCCATTAACGAATGTTCCATTACTTAATAGTTAGAAAAGCATTAGTTACCACTAACATCTCTATCAATGTCGCGCTCTACTTCTCTTTCGTATTCACTCGCAATGAACTTTTTTCATTGCCTCTTTATCTATGGCCCAAGCAGGTTCGGGCGCCCCTCTTGATTTTTCTTAATTTACGATTTTGTATTTAGCACCCTAGTTGTATCGCAACGTGTTTTTGTTATTTTCAAACTTTATCTTACGAACAGCTTTTGCAGCTTCGGTACGAACATGTTTTGAAGGGCTGTTAGACCTTACGGTTTCCAATAACGGCAGATGCTTTAAGTTGTAGGTGTATTTTAACACTTTACATAACCACGCAATAGAATCGGCCTCAACACCATTACCCGATATTTTTTCATAATCTCGTTCAACTAAACTCACAACAAATTCGATAATTTCTGTATCGTGGACATGACGGTCTATGACTCTCATAGCGCCAAAACGTTTTAACCTATAGTCTTTGGCAGTTAACATATTTTCAATGCGCTTCGAATCTAAAAGTTGACCTTCATACGAAGATAAGCCATTAACAATGACCGGATTCCATCGCGTGTAGTCTGAAAGTATGGCTAAAGATTGTTTAGCATACCGCTTTACTTTTCGCGATTTCGAATTATTGACTACTTCAGCGATCGTTTTTCGGTATTTTTCTTCTCCAGAAAACGCCAAGGCCTTTACTCGCCATGAATTAAGCTCACTTATCTCATTTGACCTAGAACTGTATTCATCCATTAGCGAGTTATTAATCAATTCAAATAGCTCAGAATTTGAATGACCAGAACCTTGTATTTTTCTTAGGATAGAGATTTCAGAATCACTCTTACTTTTGTATGAGTAGATCAAGCCTTGCTCTTCAATTTTTAATGCCGAGGGATAAGCGTTCATCGCAGTCAATAGAAGTAGGGAAACACATATATTTCGTATAACCCCTTTTGATTGAAATGCTTGATTAAACATATAACCTCAATATTTATCTATATAGAAAATTTGATGAAAAATATACACTAATATCACATGACATTAAAGGCTAACGGTGGAATAAATCGGAGATACCCATCCTAAAGACTCAAAATAACTTGCAGTTATTAGCGGGATTTTATTTGGATAAATCCCTAGGTTTTTGGATCGGGCGCACCTCATGATTTATATTCACGCCCTTGTGGCATCAATCACCTACTACCTGAGCATTCAATTTTACTAAATATTTCTGCAACTCGATTCTATTCATATCGGTATCAGTCAATTCCAACGCTATTTTTGTAGTAACTATAGCTTTTACAATATTTCCATTAGCCTCCAATGCTTTTGCTAACGCCTCGTATGCTTGCCAAGATTTCGCCTGGTATTGGGTATAACGCCTTGCGACTTCTACAGCTTCTTCAGCCCTATTTAAGTTAATTAAGTGTGTACTAATAAACCCTAATCTGTTAACGCCATTCCAACGTGTCGCGCGCGGATGTATGGCAAAGCCATAGCGTTCGCTCAACAGCTTGTAATACTTGTCCAGATTTTCAAGAGCATTGCCGGGCTTAGCGACAATATCGCGATACCGCGCAGACCAAATGTGTTTTGGATATTTTAATTCAATAACATCCAGCATAGCTTTTAGTAGAGCATCATAATGCCCTTCATTTTCATAAACTTTAGCCGAGAACGGCAATTTTTTCACATGGCTCAAACGGCTCGCAAGCTCATCTACGTTGGCTTGGTATCGCTTATCCCCATTAACGTCGTCACTAGCCACAGCAAAAAATACCATTGGTTTTACTTTTGAATCGTCAGTTAGCCGTGTTACCAAGGCATCGATTAAAGTACTGTCCGGAGAGTATCCCATACCAATGACATCAGCCGCGGCCAAAAACACATAAGTGTCGAACAAATTATCTGTCTGGGTCAGATTATGAAGCGGAAAAAAACTACCACCTGAAATACCAACGACGGTACGACTGTCGTTTGCTCGGTAACGCGCTTTCAGAAAAGGTAACAATTCCTTTTTGTAGAACACATTATACTTGGCTGGTTCCCCCCATGAAGACCATTTATCGTGCTCTTGCTCGCCCCACATACCATTATGGTAAATGTCTGGCGATGGGTTATCGCCACTGATACCAACAACGAGTGTTTCTGGCATTCGCTCAACATCGGCTAAGTGTTTTACCATGCCGCTCACCGCATGAAAAAACTCATTGCCATGCGCTCCCACGATAAAAATTATTGGGTAGGAATGCGATACTGAGGAAAACTCAAAACTATCCGGAACCGATATTTTTATCGTTATTTCTTTTTTCAAGATACTCGACTTCAACACTAACTCCGCTCCAATAGTTACGGGCGCCTGCTTTACAATACTGATTTCTCCCACACACATCATTGAAGTTAACAAACACGCAAAACCAAGGTACGCTCTAAGCACGCTAAATATATTCATAATCATATCTCTAAGTATTTTTATTTTACTGACGCCAAGGTGATGCATCGTGAATTCGAATTCGAAACACATCAATAATTAGACTACCAATGTAGCTCTTTAAGCATTCATTAATGCTTACGGTTTGAACCTGCATGGACGACATAAGCAAGCTGAGCTATAAATGATCTATTCATGAATAAAGCATATAAGCTCAAGTTCAAGTTCAAACAGAATTGGGAGAAACTTGAAAAACATTTAGGGCTCGACACTAAAATGCGAATCTCAATGAGTGCTGAGATTGTTCGGCTGATATTGTCGGGCTGAAGCCCGACCTACAGTCGAACCTACGTATTCACTCGTGTAGGTCGGCCTTCAGGCCGACTGAACTTAGGAAAAGTTAACATAGTCATGTACCAAACCATCGCATCTGTTTTTCCGGATCGTATTGATCCCCAATTGAAATCTCCATTAGAGCGCATTTTTAAAAACGTGATATTAAAACTGCAATTAAAATCCTATTAAAGCATGAACTACAGGTCGCTATTTACTCCTTAACTTTTTGATTAGGTAAGCGAAAATCAGAAAAATGTAACCGCAAGCCGCGCTTCAATGCGGGATAATAAATTGACTGATGGCTTTCTAGTGGTAACGCATCGATACGTATATTCAAATCTTTGCCGGCAGCGAACTTTTGAAGGTGTCGTATTTCACTATCGTCACCGCCACTTTGCATGCTATATAACAGGGTGCGGCTAGTCGATAGTGCAACATAAGCGTCTATGGCAGATTGAAGCTCTGCTTTAGATGAAAATATTGGATCAATCGCAACTACCGTATCGAACACCTGCGGTGCTTGCGCCAGTAAATTACTCACCAAAGCACCGGAATAAGACTGCCCCACCAGTATGCGTTTATTCAACACACGATAATCTCGGTGTAATTTGGGCAGTAACTCCTTCGTGATAAACCGAATAAAATTCTCCTTGTTATCTATGGCATCGTCAAACCAAGTATCCATATTCTGGCTTGGAATCCCCACGACTATCGACGCGGGAATATCTTTCGCCTGTATTAGACCGTCGATCAGCGTGAGTGAGTTATCGAATATATTGGGCATATAGCTTAAGTTGGCATCCAATAAAATCACTAAAGGGTAAGCCTTTGTTGTTTCCGCGTAGTCACTCGGTAAATGCACATAGAGCTCCCGCTCCTCTCCCATAGCTTTAGAGTAAATAAAATTCCTTGTATCATCTCCATTTTCGGCCGCCCTATCGACAGCCGCCCTATCGACAGCCGCTTTATTAGCAGCCGCGCGGTTACCTTCCAAGGCCACGCTCTTTAGTGCTACTACATTACTTAACAGCAGCACTAGCAATGCGACTAAACTTATTATTTTTTCCATAGTATCTATCCTATTGTTCATGGTGAGGCTGACTAAAATATTTCGCGTCACATAGCGAAAGGCATTGTGGATGAAGCGCTCAAAAACAATACAATCGACCCCTGATAAAAAGCTGATAGTTTCCTGATGGGTTTAAAATCAATGACTTAGCACGCACATGCAGTCTTTTCTGGGTATACTTGGGATTAGAAATTCGCGTAAAAACAACCCTATAGGCTTGAACACAACCGCATGAACGACTTTTTTGTAGGGGACTTCCGTGTAGATGTATCGCGCTCACAAGTGATCGCCAAAGACGGCCTCGATACGCCTGAGCCTAAAATACTAGAACCTAAAATACTAGAACCTAGAATATTAGAACCTAAAATACTAGAACCTAGAACCTAGAATATTAGAACCTAAGGTCTTGCAAGTTTTATTGGTGCTAGTGTAGTGTCCTAAATTGCGTGCATATTATCTGGAGGGTCATTATAATACCAGCGTTCACGTATTTAACGTGATATAAATGCGGGTAAAAATATG
>JBLIMQ010000113.1:0-13795 GCA_047638775.1 Flavobacteriales bacterium | reverse complement strand
GACATTAGAAATTGGAATTATATTGATGAAGTTCACCTCAACCCCGAAAAAGGGAAAAGTAAGATAGTGGAAAGTCAGGCGGTATAATTTTTACACATTAGGCGACAACTCTCTTGAAATCTACCGCTACCACGGAATACAGAAGAAGCCTTACTCACTGCGATACCAAAGGGTAGGTCCGGTCTACATAGACTTAAGCCCTACCCGGGCCAAAATAGTCAAAGCACCTCCGTATCTCCGTATCTCCGTATAAAACAACAAGTTAAGCCAAACCTTAATACTTAAGGAACCTTTACAATCAATCTCGACTTCAACCTACAGTACCTTCCGTAAAATTTGCTCACCCGAAGGAAACGTGAGAGTAACAATAAAAACGGTGTACTGTTTAGCTATAGAGATTATCTAACCCTAGTTCTACAATCGGAAATTTCAGAGTAGAAACAAACCCAGATCTATTCCAGAAGATCTTCGAAAGATATTACAACAATTAACTATAGACGCGATGAATGACGTGTAAATACGCAGAAATTCGAATCGATTTATCGCAATAATCTTTACTACCAGCGAAACTCATCTAACACCACCTAAAAATTTATAAACCACCCAAATAGTAAAGTTCGTCATAAACTATCTAGGTCCCTGATCGCCTAGAGATCGATCATGTGAACGCCAAGCTGTAAAAACATTTCCGTCTTGATTAAAAACTAAAAATTGTACAAATTAATATCACTTGGATTTGTATTTTTTTTAACACTGCTATCCTCCATTCTCCCCCCTCTATTGACTCCAATTTCGGCTCACGTAATATTTACCGTTGAAAAGTATCCTGAAATAATACTACCTATCACCAGCTACGTAGCTGTAATAACAATTCCACACCATAAGAATGCGCAATTAAACCCTCGTGGCTTAGGTTTTCGCACTATATGTGTGCAAAATTCCAAATCAACTACCGTAAAAAACAGCTCTATTTTTAAACATCCTCTCTAAGCCTATGAAAATAATACGAATTATGATGTTGGCTTAGCTTTTGCTAAGTCTCTGTTATTACTTTTAGTGCGAATTTATACGCCATTGGGTATATCGAAAAACACATGCAGGTTCGCTAGTGCCCTTTATTTAAAAACACCAAGCGCCGCGTTTAATAATCGAATCATTCAACTATAGAGAGAAACGTTATGTCTTACTTAGCACCATCCGAATTTGCTACCAAAATGGTAGACGCAGGTGAATCAAAAGTCTTTATGTCTACGCGCGATACCCTTATTCGCGCGTTTATGGCTGGAGCAATTCTAGCGTTAGCGGCTGTTTTTGCGATTACCATCGCTGTTCAAACGGGTATATTTTTACTGGGTGCAATTTTGTTCCCAGTTGGCTTTTGTATGCTTTACCTAATGGGCTTCGATTTATTGACCGGTGTATTTGTTCTTGCACCACTGGCCTTACTCGATAAGCGGCCGGGCGTGACTGTAGGGGGCGTTTTACGAAACTGGGGATTAGTTTTTCTAGGTAACTTCGGCGGCGCTTTAACTGTAGCCTTTATGATGGCCTTCGTCTTCACCTATGGCTTTAACGTTGATGCCGGCGCAGTTGGTGCAAAAGTCTCTAGTATCGGTGAAGCACGTACTTTAGGGTATGCAGAGCATGGAGTTTCCGGTTGGTTCACTATTTTTATTCGCGGCATGTTATGTAACTGGATGGTATCGCTAGGTGTTGTTGGCGCGATGATCTCTACCTCGGTAAGCGGTAAAGTAATCGCAATGTGGATGCCAATCTTTTTGTTCTTCTTCATGGGGTTTGAGCATTCAGTTGTAAACATGTTCTTGTTCCCATTTAGTATTATCATGGGTGGCGAGTTTTCAGTAATGGACTACTTTGTTTGGAATGAAATTCCAACGGCATTAGGTAATTTGGTCGGTGGTTTGGCTTTTACGGGTCTAACTCTATACTCTACTCATGTTAAAACTGGCGCTAAGCGTACCGCTTAATATAAAAGTTATTCGCAGTATACGTATTGGGTTTTCGTTTGTTCTCACCTGCTCTGTAAGGTAGACGCAATAACGAGCGACCGATAATATTAAAACCTCAGGCCTGAAAACCTGAGGTTTTTACGGATTAAAAGAAAAAACTATGATTGCAACACTTAAAATTTCTACTGGTCAATATTCTGATAAAGGTCGCAAAAGTAGCAATCAGGATTTTCATGGTATTCGTGTTCCAAAAGACTCTTTGCTCGAAATAAAAGGCATCGCCGTAGCGATGGCCGATGGCATTAGTAGTAGCTATGTTAGTCAGATCGCTAGCGAAACGGCTGTAAAGACTTTTCTGGAAGATTATTACTGTACATCAGAAGCCTGGTCGGTAAAAGGCTCTGTAGATAGAGTGCTCAACTCGATTAACTCTTGGCTTCATTCACAAACTATGCGAGGCCCGCATCGTTACGATAAAAACAAAGGTTATGTATGTACATTTAGTACGCTTGTAATTAAAAATCATAGTGCGCATATTTTTCATTTAGGCGATACGCGTGTGTACCGCTTAAACGATAATGGCTTGGAGCAGCTAACCAACGATCACCGCTTATGGGAAAGTGAAGAACACAGTTATTTGAGCCGTGCCTTAGGTATTGACCCGACATGTAATTACGATCATCAATCAATGCGGGTTAAAGTGGGTGATATCTTTATTTTAAGTACCGATGGTGTTTACGAATTTGTTAATACAAAAAAAATAATCAAGACCATCGCCGACAACAACCAGGATCTAGACGCAGCGGCAAAAATTATTGTCAGTCTAGCATACGAAGCCGGTAGTGATGATAATCTAAGCATTCAGATTGTTCGTATTGATGAACTGCCAGAACAAACAAGTAACAAGGTTAAGCAACAGGCCGAACAGCTACCCCTTCCACCTTTATTAGAAGCTCGCCAGGAATTTGATGGCTATATAATACTACGGAAAATTCACGGCAGTAGTCGCAGTCATGTTTATTTGGCACAAGATATAGAAACCAAAAAAAATGTTGTCTTAAAAGCTCCTTCTGTCGACCTTGGTAATGATGCGGAACACTTAGAGCGGTTATTAATGGAGGAGTGGATTGCACGCAGAATTAACAGTGCACATGTGCTTAAAGCCGATTTACCTAATCGTCAAAGAACATTTTTATATACTGTATTTGAATACATCGAAGGGCAGACATTAGCGCAGTGGGCGACAGATAACCCAAAACCTAAACTTGAAAGCGTTAGGGTTATCGTTGAACAAATAGCAAAAGGCTTGCACGCGTTCCACCGTATGGAAATGCTGCATCAGGATATTCGGCCAGAAAATATATTAATTGATATCGAAGGCACTGTTAAAATCATTGACTTTGGTTCAGTAAGTGTGGCCGGCATCCAGGAATCCGCCACCAAGGACCCCCTTACCTATTTATTAGGTACGGCACTTTATAGTGCTCCAGAATACTTTCTTGGCGAGCAGGGAACAATACGATCTGAGCTGTTTTCACTGGGAGTCATTACATATTTCTTACTGTCGGGCAAGTATCCCTATGGTACTAAGGTTGCTAAAACTAAAACACGTTCAGCTCAACGAAAACTTTGGTATGACAGTGTTTTGGATGATGATAGCGAGATACCGGCCTGGGTTGATGATGCTATTCATCGAGCGGTGAGCCCGTTACCGGAAAGGCGCTACGAAGAACTATTCGAATTCATCCATGATATACGGCAACCAAATAAAGTGTTCCTAAATAAAACACGCCCCCCATTGTTAGAACGAAACCCTGTAGCAGTTTGGCAAGGTTTATCATTTATCTTGGCGGTCATTATTGTTTATTTACTCAATATTGGCTAAGTATATCTCGAGACCAAGATAGAACTCATCAAATAATTAATTTTTAAATCATTACATTAATAGAAGAGGACCTTAATATGATTTCAAGTCGAGAAGAAGTAACCCAATTAATTGTTGCTACCAAGGTTATTAAAGGCATTAAATGGAGTGCGGTTGCCGAAGCAATTAGCCTATCAAAGGAGTGGACAACTGCGGCCTGTTTAGGGCAAATGGCTTTTGATAAAACACAAGCTGAGACAGTAGGTGCTATATTTTCTTTAACCGACGAAGCCATCGCATGGTTGCAAATTGCACCATACAAAGGATCGTTACCTACCGCAGTACCAAGCGACCCCTTAATTTATCGTTGGTATGAAGTTGTAAATATTTATGGATCAACCATAAAAGAACTAATTCATGAAGAGTTTGGTGATGGCATCATGAGTGCTATTGACTTTTCGATGGATATTAACCGTGAAAAAGATCCCAAAGGGGATCGTGTAAACGTGGTTCTATCGGGTAAGTTCTTACCGTATAAAACATACTAATATTTAGGAGTAAGGTGTTACTTCATCGTGGAGTAGCACCGTAGTTATTCGTTGATTTTCATAGCAATTGATTTTTAATGACGCATGTAATGATATCAACTTTACAGCCTACCCGCCCAACAATACGCCACGCCAAATAGGTACATTGACAGTCAAATAAAGCTATAACATTAGAGGGACTAGCGAACTTAAACTAGGCGCCTTATTTTATATGGAGAGGCTCATTTAGAACAAACACCTGATGCCTTTGACTGGAAATAGAGCGAGGTAAAAGCCAATAAAAAACGAATGAAAGTCAAACGAGCTATAGGCACTAATTGTCACAATGCGTTCCCCACACAAGATTCATTAGGTAACTCTGTACAGGATGCGCGCTAACAGAATATATAGCGTTAACACACCTAAGCCGCTAGACGTGGCCATCGTTCATAAAGCGCGTTCCTCTTTTATTATTTGGGTAAAGAAAAATAATCCACGAAACTAAGCTCACAAATCTCCTTCTACCATCGCCATACTTTCGTCGGCTAAACCAACACCCGCTTCATTGAAAAAGTTAAATACTCTATCAATACCGAACTCCTGTAGTTGAATCCGTTCATCATCAAATCGCGCTATGGCCGCAATCTTACCTTTATAATTTGAATTTTTAAGTTGTTTAGTTATGTTTTTGCAGTCTTGGACGCAAGGAATAGCAAGTAATACCAATTTAATTTTATCTAAATCAATACTTTCCCAAAAATCAATATCTTCCGCATCCCCTTTGTAAGCTTCAAAACCTTGGCTTTTAAGCCAAGCAACCTTGCTACTATCGGCATCTAAACTCCAAGCCTGCTTACTATGATGCAAATCCAATGATTTATAGGCGCCCATCCCCACCCTCCCCATTCCAATTACAACAATAGGGGCAGAACAAGGTTGTATAAATACATCTTCGCCTAAGCGGTCTTTGCGCTCATACTTTTTAAGTATCGTTTTATATTCTGCAAAAACGTTATGAGCGTATTTATACACGATGTTGGTGAAAATAAACGATAAGGTGACGGCAAGCGATAATATGACAAGCCAATCATTTGTTAACCAACCCGATTTCACGCTAATAGCGGCGACAATTAACCCAAACTCACTAAAGTTACTCAATGCTAGCGCCGACAAGAATGACGTCCGCGAGCGTAATTTTAGTAGATTAAACAACGCAAAAAACAACACGAATTTTACCGGTATGAGTAAAAACAAGATGCCAGCCATGATTACCATATCCATGGTGGGCAATGCGTTAAAGCCAATTGATAGAAAGAAACCGATTAAAAAAATATCTTTAAAACTTAAGAGCGACTTAGTAATTTCACTCGATTTTGTGTGGGACGCCAAGAACATTCCAGCTACTAGCGCCCCCAAATCACCTTTTATACTCACGAGTTCAAAGAGTTCATAACTACCAAGTGCTATAAAGAATCCACCTAATGGAATCAGTTCACCGTGCCCAACTTGATCAATTAGCTTAAATATTATTGATCTTAAGGGAAAAATAGCCAGTAAGCCCAGAGCATAAACAGAAGGTATATTACCCGTTGCGGCAACTAAGAATGCGACCGCTATAATGTCTTGAATAACTAAAACGCCAATGGCTAATTTACCATGACGCGTTCGCATTTCACCGGTTTCCTCCATTAACTTGACGATGCAAACGGTACTACTAAAACTTAACGCAAAGGCTATAATTAACGCTGATATACTCGACAACCCAACGAAATACTTAAGGGACAGAACGCCCAAAATCTTTACCACTCCGAGCGTTAAAAGCACCCATATACTCGAGTGAGACACACAACCCAACCAAACCTCAGTTTTTGCTAAATCCCTAACATTGAGCTTAAGACCTATGGTAAACAACATTAAGGTAATCCCTAAATCGGCTAGCGTTTGCAAACCCTCATTAGCAGAGTAGCCCAGATAGTGAAGAATAAAACCTGCCGCTAGATAGCCAATCGAAGGAGGCAATGTAATTTTTTTCGCTGTAAAACCCAGTGCGAACGCACATAATATCCAAATAAAGTCCACTATAACCTCAAATTTTAATAGTTGGTTTTTAAAGAAATCAATTCAACAATTCAACAATTCAACAATTCAACAATAATCTGTTGGCAACACGCATCACCATTGTCAAATGGTGATATTTATAGACGAAACTTAATGGGACATCGTCCATCGAACAATAGTACAAGAATCACCGAAAGAACTACCTCTTCTCTCGTCATGCAAAGGTTATCAATGCTTTCCTTCGCAGACACACTCTAATTTTGAGCTTGAAAATCCCACCCAACAGAGAAAAAATATATCTTCTCGCAATATAAATATTTGCCTCGGGCTATCCAGCGGACCTCCAATAAAGCAGCGCCTCCTTTTAGTGCGTAAATTCAAATTTTAAGTGCATCATATAACTTTTTAGATAAAGGCGTCAGTTGAAGGTAAGCTTGCATCCTTTTTCTCCGGCAAAAGATAAATTTATGACAAAAGCATACTAACAGTTGACTTACGAGCAACGATGCCAGATTTCAACGCTAATGAAAAGAGACTATAGTCAAAGAGCCATCGCAACGGCAGTATGAATTGGCCAAGCTGCCGTAATCGAGAACTAAAAAGAAGCTCTGCAAAGAGAGCTTATCTATAGCAGGCACACGAAGAATAGAACCTGAGATATCTGAAACGCTTAAATCGACTAAAATGACATCGAAAATGATAGGAGTGATTGAACTTAAACTATGGGTTGACTAGAGCCCGGAACAGACACCTGACAGGCTGTTGAAAGTACGTGAAGAGCGGCTAGTAATGAAACCATTTACCTTCATGTTTGCGCGGACAAGCCTTCAGGTGGTGACCGATACAAGCATTTTCGCAGCCAAGGAAAGAAGCTCGACGAGCCTAAAAATGACAAGTCAACACCGGACAGATAATGAATAGAATCAGTATTGAGTTATAGGCACATCAGTATCGTTGAGTGTAAATCGCATCTCGGTAGCTGGGAGATCGATACGGTGGTTGGAAAGTGGGCAGCGGAGCTGCTATTCACTACTCACTACTCACTATTGTTGAGCGACTAAAGAAATTTGCCTTATCTACTCAAGTTAATAGTAAAAAACCTGCGGACGTCCCCAAAACTACAATAGCTGTGCTTAAGCCATTTAAATGTATTACTCATACCATTACAGCTGACAATGAAAAAGAGCTTACTTATCATGAAGAAATTGGTCAGGCGCTACTAGTCGATGTTTATTATTTTCACCCTTACAGTCCTTGGACTAGAGAACTGAAGGAGAATACCAACGGCTGGTTAAGGTCGTATTTCCCCAAAGTGAAACTTGAAATTAGTGACGCAACAAAAGGTAAAAAGAACGGTGAGGTGTATTAGCTCTAGACCATAAAAACATCTAGATTTCAAAACATCAAAGAAGTTAATGAAGCCTTATAGAGCTACATTAGTAGTTTAATAATTTATGTACTTCGAAATTTAATCCACGGAACTTGAATCCACTGAGCTTAAATACACTGAGCTTAAATAAAAGGTATTAGAAATTTATATTTTAACTAAAATCGACTACTCACCCTATTTCCAATCAATTTTAATTTCGACTAAAGATGTAAATAGAGTCACTGCCTAAATTTAAACATTTTTCACAGTATTTTTTCACAACACTTTACACAACGTCGTGAAAACCACGGTGATGGATGCCATAGACAGCAGCCATATGTTGGCACCGAACTTTCAATTACCCTGTCGACTCGCCCAACTATTTAAGTAGACTAAAAAATAGATACCCAGTATACATATGATATATCGGGTACGTTAGTGACGTAGGTTAAGAATCATATCACTACTTAATATATTTTCTTCTAAGAAATTTCTGCACAGGTTTTTCGAAGCAATAGGTACTTATAATAGCGATCACAACAGTGCCACCAATTATCATCCATAATTGATGAAGCGCGAGGGCTGGATTCGCATGTAACATTGCAAAACAAAGCTGCATAATGACCGCCTGCCAAATAAATATTGAAAATCCGGTCTCTCCAATAAACCCCATTCCAGGCAGCGAGAAAATCCGAGAGGCTAAGCCTTTACCTCGGGCCAAATCAAGAATAATGATTAGATACAAAGGCATCATAGCGCCATGACGAAAAAAGTTACGCAAGTCAAAACTGGAGGCTATATTCGAACAGGCAAGGATAATAACAGCTAACAAACACACATCGCCGAGGGAAATCCATGAATGTTTTGGATTGACCGACGACGGAATAAACCGACTTATGGAAAACACCTTAGTGAGTAGCATTCCCGCCACAAAATGCGCAACCCAAAATAGGGGCAAAGAACCGATAAAAATACTTCCGTTGGTTCCTTGATCATGACCCATTTGACGCATCACAATATAGATGAGCGTTGGAATCAGAGAAATAAACGGTAGCGCCGCTAATAATAATTTCATTTTTTTAAGTGAAAGTTTACCCAGCACCAACATCAACCAAGGTGAGATGCAGTACAAAAAGACAATGGCAGACAAGTTCCAACTTGGCCAACTCCAGACAGGAACATAAGGAGGGTACCAGGCTTGCGTAAGTGTGAGGGTGGAAAGAAAGCTTGACACAAGATCCCAAAATGATCTGTTGTCGAACCATATCATTCCCTTTATACCCATCACCAAAAGCACTACCATCACTAATATATGTATGGGATAAATACGCGATAGGCGTAAAAATAGAAACCTTCTCGGCTTAGTGGTTATCTTTCCATCTTCCCCCCAATATAGATAAGCCAGCATAAAGCCCGACAATAAAAAGAAAAAACTAGTTGACATCCACCCATTGGAAATATAGCCCGTCACAGTATCTGGAAGGCGTACAAAGTCAATTAGGAGTAAATTGAGCGGCTCAGGAAACGGAATTGAGTGAATCGTCCACAAATGAAATAAAAATATATGAAAGATAGCAAAAAAACGGATACCCGAAAGCGCCCTCATATGGGGCGGAAAGGCAACTATCTGAGAGTCGCTTGCGGGCACTGTAGTGTTTTTTTCCGACATAATTATTCTACTTAACAAATTGATCACTTGTTAAGCGTAGCGCAAAAAACAGAGAAGTTAAGCCGAAGACTTTTGGATGTTTAAAACCTCTCTATTTCTTCTTAACCGATAGATTCACTCAGCTGACGGAGCGCAACTACGTGAAATTACGCGAAACTCGCTTTTTCAACCTTTTCGAATCAATAATGTCATTACAACACTGCCTTCTCTCCCCTTCAGCGTAACATCACTTACATGTCTTTTTTGGTCTCTTCGAGAAGTACAGCTTGAGACCTTACGCTGAGGTTATATCGAAGGCCAGAAACGGTCAGAAACGGTCAGAGACACGCAGTCGAGATTATTTAAGCGGCGGGTTTCCCACATAAGTGTATTTTGAGGGGTATGCACTCATACATTAGATAACACACCATCAGCGCAGAGCGTATTTCGCGGCAAGGACGCGTCGACTTACTAGATATATTCTTCAGCGATAAATTGGTGTACGTCGTTCACCATATCAAATGAACCTACGAAAAGTGGCGTACGCTGATGCAGCTCTGTGGGGTGTAGATCCAATATGCGCAATTTCCCATCCGTTGCTTCCCCCCCAGCTTGCTCTGCAATCCACGCTATTGGATTGCACTCGTAAAGTAGTCGTAATTTACCCTTTGGATTATTCGCATACGAAGGATAAAAGTAAATCCCTCCTTTCAATAGGTTTCTATGGAAATCAGCCATTAGAGTCTTATGGATTTCAATTTTATTAAAGAGTTCGGAGGGAAATTGACTAAAATTAACCGAACTATCGTCACTACCATTGGTGGTTCCACGGCCATTCATGGCCGTGGAACCAAGATACGGCCCCATACCTCGAATTGAAATCTCTTTAGCTCCACCTTGCTCGCGGTGAGTCGCGGCACTCGTTAAAGTTTCTAAGGCTTCACCTATAGACAATTCAGGAAGATCCCCAAGATCTTCAGAGCTTAACGATTCAGTAACGGTATCGGCACGTCGCTTAGCTTCTATAGAAGACTGAATCGTCGAGCGAGTACCCGTAATAATGACTTCCTCGGTGACTTGGCTGTCGTCGGCAATTTCCTGACCGTGTGCATGGGACGCGATTAACGATGTGACTGCTGTAGCCAATAAACTCATGCGAAAACTAGTCGCCTGAACATTACGCACACTTCGCTTGTTGTTTTTCCTCTTATTTGGCCGTTCCGACATGTTCATACCTCATGATCTGTTTTTATTTTCAAGCAATATACCCCCAGCACGACAATCAGCCAACCAATAAAGATTACCAATATGTCATTATTGGCTGACACACTAGTCAGGCCAAAATTTAAACCCAGCTCAAACAGATCAAAAACACGCCTAAAGTAGCCTAAATATTTACCTAGAAAGCTTTTCGAGTAATTTCGGATAGACGTTTAACACTATACTCAAGCCGAAATACTATTTCTGTCTTACCAATTTGAATTAAAGAGTAAAATTTGGTAAGATATATTTTAATGACGGTACGACCACTTCCACTTTATTACAACCTGCGTCAGCATTAGTGGTCTAACCAATTATAGAAGAGACATAAGATTACACGTCGATAACACTTCGACAGCAACAGAGAAACAAGTATGAATCAGCCGCCCACAACAGGCACAAGCCAACGCCTTTACCGTAATATCGCCGATAAAATGCTAGCGATGTTAGACGAAAGCGACTTCCCCCCCGGAACACGCCTTCCGTCCGAGCGGGAGCTATCCGAGCAATTTGGTGTCAGCCGACCAACCATACGTGAAGCTATTATTGCTTTAGAACTTAGTGGGCGAGTGGAAGTACGAACCGGCTCAGGTGTTTACGTCTTAGCGTATGAAGCACCCATGCAGCCAGCCGACTTCATTAGCCCCTTTGAGCTCACTGAAGCAAGGGTGGTCATAGAAGGTGAGGCGGCAGCACTTGCTGCAACCATGATCACTGACGATCAACTCATCGAACTTGAGGTCGCACTAACAGAAATGGAGCAAGAGAATACCGAAGGAAACCTTCGCTCTGGCGAGGCGGACCGAAAATTTCACTCAGTGATATCTGACGCGACGAACAATAGAGCGCTTATTTATGCGATTCAAAATTTGTGGGACCTGCAAGAAAACTCTCCAGAGATACATCTTGCCCATGAATCTGTTTGCATGATGGATAAACAACAACGTCTTGATGAGCACCGAGAGATCTATCAAGCCTTACGTGAAGGCGACGCCAACACGGCTCGCATGGCTATGCGAAATCATTTCTCGCGCCTACTTGAGGCACTTCACGAAGCAAGTGAAGCAAAAGCCGTCGAGGAAATTAATCGGGCAGTTACCGAGAGGCGCAAGCGCTTTTCACTCAACCGCTTTAACGAAAACTAAACCTACCGCTAGGATGCAGGATTAGCAAAAAAACATCCTTCGCTCAAAGTACATGCAATAGTTTAGATTCCAAATATACGTATCAATACGATTCGCCCAAATACACGAGGTAAAATAGTGCCTATTACACATGATTTCCTTAGCCCTATCGGCGTAATGCCGGTAGTCGTAATTGACAACATTAATGATGCCGTACCCATCGCCAATGCACTAAAAGCCGGCGGCATTAAAGCCATAGAAATAACCTTACGCACCGACTGCGCTCTAGAAGCAATACGCACCGTTAAACACGAGTGCAGTGACATTCTTGTTGGCGTCGGCACTGTAATAAGCCGACAGAATTTAAAAGATATTGCCGAAATAGGTGTCGACTTTGCCGTATCACCGGGCTTTACTCCGGATTTAATCAAAGCCTCTCAGGATCTCGACATTGAAATACTCCCTGGCGTAACTTCACCGTCGGAGGTGATGACCGGCATGGAGCTCGGAATTAATTGCTTTAAATTATTCCCAGCCGTTGCCGTAGGCGGCTTGGCTCTATTAAAGTCAATGGGCGGGCCGTTGCCGCATATTAGCTTTTGCCCAACCGGCGGATTAACCCTCGATAGCTTTACAGATTTTCTAGAGCTACCTAACGTACCTTGCGTCGGTGGTACGTGGTTAGTGCCACCAGCCGTGGTAGCTGAAAAAAATTGGTCGGCAATTACCGATATCACTAGAAAAACACTGATGAAAATCTAACAAAGAAAATTCACTCGCCTCACAAGCCGTTTCATACGGCTTTTTTACTTGTCCTTTTTTGAACCACAATCCCACAAGCGCCATAATACTAATCCAGCAATTCGGCTAATGCGCCTAATTTACGGCACCTGGAATAGTAACCCGCGCGACACTCTTTTACCGTTGAAATACAATGCAACCCAACTCCAAAGACACGACCCCCTTCACTATCAAAATACCTGAGACTCCTATTAAGATACGGTTAATATTTTGGGCTACCACAACGGTTACAGTAGGCACCGCGCACAATAACCGTTCTTACGCTACACGGTACGCGCACCCACGCGAAGCATGGAAACGGGTAATTTGTCGAACCCACGAGGCTTCTCACCCCGCCCTCTCGCCCACAAAAAACCCCGCTAAGTGCTGGGTTTTGCTGTATGGCGGTGAGGGAGGGATACCGACCCTAAAACAATATAACCATATGTAATATATAATTATATTATCGCCGAATCTGCTTGCTCTGTGTAAGGAAAACTATAAAGATAGCAATTAACGGTGTAAAGCACTGTGTAAGTTTAATAGTGGTTTATAACGCTCTCATTTTGGCTTTTGCTATATTATTCGTGTGTAAAATCGCCCTATAGTTTTCGAAAAAATTCCATTCCACATTTCATCCCTCAATTTTAAATTGGCACCTTTCCAGCCTCTCCACATACCATTCGCCGTCTAAGTTAAATCAACTTAAAAACGCCATTCACCGCGTCCCCCACCCCTAAACCTGCTAACATCCACACACAAATTTTGTGTTACCAGTGGATACACATGACAGAAAAATCAGCCAACTTCAGAGTTCGGTTAGGCCCCGACCTCCATGAGCAATTCTTAGCCACCTGTAAACGGCAGGATATCCCTGCGTCACAGGTTATCCGGCAATTGATACGCTCCTACATTGAAACAGAACAGCACCAAAGCCACTCTGAAGCCACTCTGAAGCCACTCTGAAGCCACTAAACAAAATAAGAATCAAAACACCCTATGACAACCATTACGCTACAACAGTTAGAGAGTTTCCTCTGGGAAACCGCCGACATCCTACGCGGCAACATCGGTAGATTTCAAGAGAGTTGTCGCCTAATGTGTAAAAATTATACCGCCTGACTTTCCACTATCTTACTTTTCCCTTTTTCGGGGTTGAGGTGAACTTCATCAATATAATTCCAATTTCTAATGT
>JBLIMQ010000112.1:0-14124 GCA_047638775.1 Flavobacteriales bacterium | reverse complement strand
AGTCGTTTACACGCTTAATAGGCATGGTGCTTCCTTGTTGAAGATTGGAAGCCGTAATTTAACGAATTATATCAACCTTAATAAGGGTGTGGTTGGATTGGCGCTTACGTTTTGTTTGTCAAGAATACTCGTCTTGTAATTCAATGTTAAAGAAGGCACGCAATCGCCAGCCTTCTTTATTCGGCTTAGTGTCCGCTATATAAAAATCCAAATATACGACCGTATAGTCCTTCTTGCACAGCTTTTCGATCAACGCCTTCCCTGTCCTTGCATATACTCACACCCATTGCTTTATGTGTGTGATCACAGCTATCTAGATAAACAAAGTGACCCTCTCCAGAATTAAGGGTAAGTAAAGCCGAGTGTGGAAGTAGCTTGTTGTAGCGTTCAGCATGTTGTCGAAAATTTAAAAAATCATTTTTCTGCGAGGCAATAATTAGACTGGCCTGGGTAATATTTTTTAAGCTTTCTTCCGTCATTACATGGCCCGCAGCGGGGTCTAGTAAAACAAGCTTGGTAATACGCTTGTCGGTTTGTTTTTCACTTAGTTTATTGCCAGCAGCTTTGCCCTTCATCATGTCTAAATATGCACAACTCTTATCGGTTTTTGCAGCGTCTGTCTTGCAGTAATGAAAGGCTTGTTGTATATCCATTTGGGCGCCGGCTAATAGCAGTGCAGTAGCGCCACCAGCAGAATGTCCAACAATAGTTGTATTGTCCCAGTTGAGTGTACGATTAAAAAACGCTTTGTTCGTGGTTTGATTACTACTGAGTTGGTCTAAAACAAAACTCACATCCTTTGGGCGGTCCTGGAGCTCAAAGGCGCTTTTTGGATCGACGTGCTCCTGACCGTAAACCCACGATTCGCCATAGTGGTTTAGACCGACAGTGACAAAACCCTGAGAGGCAAAAGCATAACCTAGCCAGTTTAATGAGCGCGATGAACCCATCGAGCCGTGCGAGAGTACGATGTTGTTGCTAGTTTTAG
Organism: Flavobacteriales bacterium; assembly: GCA_047638775.1. GTDB lineage: Bacteria > Pseudomonadota > Gammaproteobacteria > Pseudomonadales > Cellvibrionaceae > Agaribacterium. Next base: position 13,136 of record JBLIMQ010000112.1, on the reverse strand, counting down.
CCGAGCTGTTTAAGCAGATTGCGGCGTCGCAATTTTCACCCGCAGGATACCAAATACTGACTTTAACGGGGCGCTCACGACTCGCGTCGTATAAGTCGACTTCTGTGTATTGCATCGCTTGTGAGCCTACGTCGCTCGCAGATGCAGCGTTTGCTCCTAAGCATATAAGGACCGCTGCAATGAGTTTTGATGTACGCGTTAGTGTGCTGTTTTTGAATATGTTCATGCTGTTCTCCACGATAATGTTTGCGTCATGAGTTAAGTTGCAGCCAGTATAGGGCGGCTTTTACTAGGGCAAAGGTGCCGTGGGTCATCAAAAAAGGACGAAAGTGAAGTGACTTTTGGCACTATAGTGGTCTTGGCCTGACGTGGTTTAATTTACTGTATCCTTATGGCTTGACCTACATGCGTGACGTGCATACTTGCTTTGGTCAAGGCATTAGTTGGCGTCAATCCATAAATTTTTGATCGTGAGGGGATTTAAAAATTGTCAGACTTTCTCTACTAAGTCTGGTTGTTTACAATAAGCAAGTGCCTATATCTAGCCGTGCGGAGCTGGCGGTGTAAATCTCCCCGCGGCAGGTTCCTATTTATGGATAGCCACTCGTTAGCCTAACTGGCTATGAATTAGTGTGTAATATAGTTGTGTAAGCAGTTGTGTAAACAGCGGTATACCGTATTTCATAAACGGTTCTATAAATAAATCAATAGATAAATACGTCAACCGGTTCACTAGTGAATCTAAACTCGATAGGCACGCAATGTTTGAAAAAGGTAATGGCTTACTATTTATAAGTAGCTTTGTTGCGTGGGCAACGGCGTGTATTGTCGATAGTGTAATTCTGCAAGGCGTGCAACCATTTTTAATTGTGGCGTATATTCTGCAATTACTACTTTGGGTGTTGGCTTTGCGTGACGGTACACGGTTCATTATGCGACGCTTGATTTTAGTGCTCGGAGTCGTTTTAGCGATTGGCCTATCGTTAATACCTAATGTCATATTGGCGCCAATCACGCTCATTTTATGGGTGTCTTTGAGCCCGTTCTTTTTTAGCAAGCGTCACTGTTGGTTGCTCTATGCTGTAGCAAATAGCGTCTTTGTCTGTGCCGTTGTTTTCGTGAAACCCGATGGCCTCATCACAGCCGTTTCATTTGTCGCGTTTCAACTGTTTTCACTGTCATCTAGCTTTTTACGTTTGGATTTAAGTGATAAAACAACGGCTTTAGAAGCGGCGAACTCGAAATTACGCTCGGCTCAAGGCCTGCTGGCTGGTCAGTCCAAGGCACAAGAGCGTGACCGTATATCGCAAGATTTACACGATAATATTGGTCAACGCCTAACGGCATTAAGCTTGAGTTGTGAGTTCGCACTACATAAGCCCCCCGAGAGCTACCCAGACCAACTAAAGCAGTTAAAGGCCGACATTAGCGAGTCTTTAACCGAACTGCGTAGCGTAGTGATGCGTTTAAAACAGAAAGACCCGCTTGGCCTGGCTGAGCGCCTACAGGTATTGGCGACTAAAGTCCCCAATGTGCACTTAGTGCTGGACTTAAGTGAAACAATTAATGACGATGGCTTGAGCGAACACTTAACGTATTGTCTACAAGAAGGTCTAAATAACGCCGTTAGGCACGGAAGAGCTACCGAGCTTAAAGTTGTAAGTGCATGCTGTGGTCAGAAAATTGTATTTAGCATGAGGGATAACGGCACTATTCGTGAAAGTGCATTAACGCCAAATTCTGGGCTGGGGCTTAGCGGTATGCGGGAGCGTCTGGCGGTTTATGATGGCGAGGTAAGCTTAGATATTCATGCGGAATTTGCACTACTTCGCCTCACTGTTCCTCTGAGTTATCGTTCAGTATAAGGTGAGTATTTACTATGGTTGTTTCAGTTGGGTGTTTAAGCCCACTGACTAAGTCCACTGGTTAAGCCCACTGGTTAAGCCCGATATCTAAGTTGGTCGTTGTGGCTAAGTTTGTATTAAATGTTGTGGCCAAGTTCGTACTAAATAAGGCCGATATTAAAGAGTACTCATGTTAAGGCACGATAGAGGGCTAGTTCAACGAAAACAAATACAGTTCAACGAAAACCAACACTATTCTAGGGAATTCGAAGAAATCGATGCTATTCAGGGTGATTCAACACCATTCAGGGTTATATAGATGATTAAAATTGGCATTGTTGATGACCAAGCCATGGTGCGTATGGGGATTGCGCAACTGGTCGGGCTTGGCGAATCACACGACGTGGTCTTTCAAGCTGAAAATGGTGAGCAGGCAATTAGCCTGTTGGCCGCTCAGCCTGTAGATCTGTTGATTAGCGATATTCAAATGCCCGTCATGGACGGCATTACCCTTATTGAAGTACTGCGCGCGCGTAAATTAATGACGCCCGTATTGGTATTAACGACCTTTAACGACAGCGAATTGTTAATGCGCGCGATGCGCGCCGGAGCGAATGGTTTTTTATTAAAAGATGTTAGCTTGGAGCACTTGGATCATGCTATTGCAACAGTGGCTGGTGGCGGTTTTTTGTTTGAGCCGCAACTATTGACTGGCAGTGTGGAGGCAATGACACAGTATCAAAACGAATCAGCGCCCACTGATATCACCGATACAGAAAAACAGCTTCTACGCTTGATTGCCGCAGGATTCAACAATAAAGATATAGCGGCTTTTATGAATTTAGCCGATGGCACGGTTAAAAACTACATCAGCCGTATTCTCGAAAAAACCTATAGTCGTGATCGTACGCAAGCCGCAGTAAAAGCGATGGCTTGGAAGTTGATTTAGCGTACTAATGAACTCTCTTAATGTGTTTTGTCCGCGATATTGCTTCATTTAATGCGATTGTCTAATGAATTTACTTAATTAGATTCCGTAATTATCTTCCCCAATTAGACCAATTAGACCAATTAGACCAATTAGACCAATTAGACCAATTAGACCAATTAGACCAATTAGTGAGTCCCGTAAGCGATCACTCATAAATGTGTGAGTGCTAGTTTATTGGGCGTGTTCGACCTGCGCCATCTATCGCGACATAGACCACTTCGCACTCAGTGACTTTTTGACGTGAGTTTTTGTCGTACTGTTTTAACCAGACCTCAATCATTACCTTAACGGATGAGCGCCCGATTTCGGTAATGGTGCAATGGCAACTGACCGTAGCGCCAACGGGTACAGGAGTTAAAAAGACCATGGCGCCCACGGCCACTGTTGTGACGCGGCCGCATGCTACCTCACGTGCTGCAATAGCACCGGCCAAATCCATTTGTGACATGAGCCAGCCACCAAAGACATCACCATTCGAATTAGTATCTTTAGGCATAGCCAGGGTTTGTAATGTTAATTCACCCGTAGGCATCGGTTGCATATCGTCAATATCTTCCATAGTGATTTCTCTTAGTGTTTAAGCAAATAGGGCAGCCATGTTGCCATTTGTGGCCAGAGCGCCAAACTAAGCATTAGCAGTAACTGTAGGCCAATAAAGGGTGCAACACCGCGGTATATATCGCTGGTTAAGACCTCTTTTGGTGCGACGCCACGTAAATAAAACAGTGCAAAGCCGAAAGGCGGCGTTAAAAAGGATGTTTGTAAGTTTAACGCAATCATGATGCCAAGCCAGATAGGGTCGAAGCCGAAAGCCAATAAAACGGGCCCAACGAGTGGCACAACAACGAAAGTGATTTCGATAAAATCTAAGATAAATCCTAATAAAAACAAAATGAGCATTACCAGCACCAAGGCCGTCCACTTACCGCCCGGTAGCGACGAAAACAGATCGTTAATGAGCTCTTGCCCGCCAAAGCCATGAAATACGAGGCTAAATAAGGAGGCCCCGAGCAAAATGGCAAAAACCATTGCGGTGACCTTGGTAGTCGATAAGAGTGCACCACTTAATACTTCAAGGTTTAGTTTTCGTTTGGCTAGGGCCAATAAAAGTGCTGATATAGCACCTACACCGGCGGCCTCGGTGGGTGTTGCGGCCCCAGAAATAATCGAACCTAATACCACCAAGATTAGTAGTATCGGGGGTGCGATCGAGTTAATAAGCGTTAGTAGCGGGACTCGTTCATCGCCTTGGTTTGGTGGTGCTGATTGGGGTTTAAATATACCCATCGCCAACAAGTAAAGCGCGTACAAGCAAACAAGAACAAAGCCTGGGATGATAGCGGCCATAAATAAATCGCCAACAGATATAGGCGAGGCCGTGAAGTTGCCTAGTTGAATTTGCGTCTGCTGGTGAGCACTGGAAATGACATCGCCTAACAAGACTAAGGCGATTGATGGCGGAATGATCTGCCCAAGTGTTCCAGTGGCGCAAATGGTGCCGCACGCGAGTCGTGGAGAGTAGCCGCGTTTTAGCATTGTTGGTAGCGACATTAAGCCCATTGTAACAACGGTAGCCCCAACGATACCGGTACTTGCGGCCATCATGGTACCTACGACTATCACCGATAAACCGAGCCCCGCCGGCAGACGGCTACAGGCGTGCGCCATGTTTTCGAGTAGCTCTTCGGCCATCTTTGAGCGCTCTAGCAAAACCCCCATAAAAACAAACAAAGGCACGGCTATTAGCGTGGTATTGCTCAGTGTGCCAAAGACGCGGTCGGGGTAGGCGAGCAGTAGCTGTGCATCAAACACTCCGATAATAATGCCAAAACCGGCCGATAGCAGCGCGACTCCCGCCAAAGTGAAGGCTACGGGGTAGCCCAGCATTAGCGCACAGCAAACCAACGCAAACATGATTAATGCAAAGTATTCCATGCGTTCTAGCGCTCTTCTGTAGTAGGTGTCGAGGGGAGAGTGGAGGAGTTCGATATTTTTTGGGTGATATCAGCCAAGTGTTTGCAGCTGTCAGCTAAGGCTTGAATAGATAGCAGTATCCCACAGGCCGGTACTAGGAGCTTTAGCACGTAAACAAAAGGTAGGCCGCCAGGGTTAATCGAACCTTCTCTGTGTTCCAGTGCGCCCAGCGCCCAGTGCCACGAAATAAAGCTAAGAAAACCCGCAAATGGCAATAAAAACACTAAGTTACCAATGAGGTTAACCCATGCTTGATTATGCGTTTGAAAATTGCGGTAAAAGATATCTACGCGAACATGGGCACCGCAGTGCGAAGCATAGGCCATGCCCAGCATAAAGACGCTGGCATGTAGGTAGCTAACCGACTCTTGGCTTGCCGTTGATGACAGACCGAAAAAATACCGTAAGGCGACTATGGCACTGACGATGATGGTCATGATCAAAATGAACCAGCTGAGGCTGCGCCCCAAAAGGCTTTGGGCTTTACCATTGCTTGCGGCAATGGCTTGAAGGGTGCTTATAAAGGTGTTCATGAAATTCGTTTCTTATGTTTTGCGGCCATTATCTTTACTGACTTGTGAAATAGCGAGCGAATTTATAACTTTAGCGCGCGTTCGTCGTAAGGATCTTAAATTGTCGTGTATTTCGAGCTTAATGGAAGGCTGTGATGTTTATATTACGGAAAGCTTTGGCTTGTAATATAAGTGTCATAAAAGTCTCCTATTATCGCCACATAAACATTTACTTACTGCTTTAAACACTTATGAGGTCAATTGTGAAAAAACTATTTTCTGCTGCGGCTCTAGCGGCTCTATCATTAGCATCGTTTTCTGCACTTGCTGCAACACGCGATTCAATTAGTGTTGTTGGCTCTTCTACAGTATTTCCATTCTCAAAAGTTGTTGCTGAACGATTTGGCCGTTCAACCAAATTTAAAACACCAACAATCGAATCGACCGGTACGGGCGGTGGCTTTAAAGAATTCTGTAAAGGTATTGGCGTAGAGTACGTCGATATATCTAACGCTTCTCGTCGTATTAAGCAATCTGAGCTTGATATGTGTAGGGCGAACAACGTTACTGGGGTGATAGAGGTGCTTATCGGTTACGACGGAATTGTTCTTGCCAATTCAACTAAGAGCAAGGCATTTTCATTATCACGTAAAGATATCTTCTTGGCTCTGGCGAAAGATGTTCCTAATCCTGATGGTTCCGCGACGCTAATCCCAAACCCAAATATGACCTGGAAAGATATAAACAGCTCTTTGCCGGCGAACAAGATAAAAGTTTTTGGCCCGCCACCAACTTCGGGTACGCGTGATGCGTTTGTAGAGCTTGCAATGGAAGGCGGCTGTAAGAAGTTCCCTTGGATTAAAGCGCTTAAGAAGACTAACAAGTCACGTTACAAAGAAATCTGCCATATATTGCGTGAAGATTCAGCATTTGTAGAAGCCGGCGAAAATGATAATTTAATTGTTCAGCGTTTAGATAGCGACCCCAATGCCCTTGGTATCTTTGGGTTCAGCTTCTTGGATCAAAATGCCGATAAAGTTCAGGCGTCTAAAATTGATGGCAATGAGCCCACATTTGATTCGATTGCTAGTGGCGACTATCCTGTTTCACGTCCGTTGTACTTCTATGTTAAAAAGGCACATATTGGCGTAATTCCGGGAATCGCTGAATATCTTAAAGAATTTACTAGTGAGCGCTCTTGGGGTGACGAAGGCTATCTGACGGATAAAGGCATGATTCCATTAGGTGAAGATGTTCGCGCTAAAATTAAAGCGGCTGTTGCTCAGCAAGAATCGTTAAAGACTCTATAAGTTAAGCTCTCTATTAGTTAAGGAGTCTATTAAATTTAACGGTTGGCAATTTGAAGCTGCAGGTAAGTTAAAACTGCCAGCAAGTAAAACTGTTAGTAAGCCAAAGAGTTTGATTCAATAGATTTTGCATGCGTAAACTCAAACTTTTGGCCGCCCAGCAGTCAAAAGTTTTTTCATGTATGCATTTTTTGTTTGATGGTTGGCGTTATCCTCCTTTAGAATAACGCCGAAATTTTATTCAATTCGCAATATGGTTTTGCGATTCACTCAGTTTTTATGACGTCGATTTGATGAATGTATCCGTATTTATAGTTCTGTTTGGCCTATTGCTGTTTATGGCCTTTGCCTTTGGGCGCTCGCGCTCACAAACACTCGCGGCCAAGACTGGCTCGGTACCCTTAACGTCGCTGCCGTTTTATTACGGCATGCTAACGTCGTTGTGGGCTGCAATTCCGGCATTGATATTATTAATTGTTTGGTCGATATTTGAAGTTCAAATTATTGATTTTGCTGTGATACAGCACTTACCTACCGAGGTGCGCAGCCTAAATGAGGCTGAATTGGGCTTGGTATTAAACAAAGTCTACAACGTGGCGTATGGCCGTGTAGAAGCCGTTATCGACCCACATATGCTGAGTGCCGCCAATGCTGTCCTTGAGCTAGAAAGCAAAAGTAAGTGGTTAAAAGTCATTTCAGTTTTTTCCATTATGCTCTTAGGCGCAGCCATCGCCTGGGTCAACATTAAACCAGAAATGCGAGCCCGTGTACGCGTCGAACAATTGTTCCGCTGGGGTCTATTGCTGTGTTCGTTAATCGCTATTTTGACAACAATTGGTATTTTGTTGTCAGTGATTTTTGAGTCTTTACGATTCTTTCAGGCCGTGCCAATAACGGACTTTTTGTTTGGAGCCCAGTGGAGCCCGCAAACCGCGATTCGTGTTGATCAAGTTACTGGTGACAGTAGTTTTGGTGCAGTGCCGCTTTTTACGGGTACCTTGTTGATTGCCAGTATCGCCATGATTATTGCGGTGCCAACAGGATTGATGTCGGCTATTTACCTATCCGAATACGCGGCACCACGTGTGCGTGCGGTCATCAAACCCCTGCTCGAAATTCTTGCGGGTGTACCCACCGTTGTTTATGGTTTTTTTGCCGCGTTAACGGTAGGGCCATTTATTCGCGATTCTGCGATTTCCTTGGGTTTGGATCAATGGCTTACCGTATCCTCAGAGAGTGCTTTAGCGGCGGGTTTGGTTATGGGCGTGATGATTATTCCGTTTGTATCGTCGCTATCCGATGATGTCATTAATGCGGTGCCGCAATCACTTCGTGACGGATCCCTAGGTCTCGGCGCTACAGAATCAGAAACTATTAAATTGGTGGTAATCCCTGCGGCCCTACCGGGTATTGTTGGGGGTGTCTTATTGGCCGTGTCACGCGCAATCGGTGAAACTATGATTGTTGTCATGGCGGCTGGATTAGCGGCTAATTTAACCGCTAATCCACTGGATTCTGTTACAACGGTTACTGTGCAAATCGTGACCTTATTAGTCGGTGACCAAGAATTTGATAGCCCTAAAACCCTGGCCGCGTTTGCCTTAGGTTTGATGTTATTTCTAGTGACCTTATTATTGAACTATTTAGCGCTTCACATCGTTCGTAAATATCGAGAGCAGTATGAATAACATAGAGTCCATGAGCACCACTGAAAAGGTGCAGCAGAGTTTAAAAAAACGCTATCGTGCTGAGCGTCGCTTTCGTGCTTTTGGCATCGCGTCGATTATGTTTGGGCTGCTTGCGTTGGTGGTTCTATTTCACGAAATTATAACGACCGGCATTGGTGCTTTTCGACAAACCTATATCCAGTTAGAAATCGACTACGATAAAGATGTTTTAGGCCTGTATGACGCCAAAGATCCAGAGCAGTTAATGCTTGCTAACTTTGATGGCATAGTTCGTAAAGCCCTATTGAAGCGCTTTCCCGACGTGAGTAAGCGACAAGACAAACGCAAGTTATATGGTTTTGCGAGTATTGGCGCTTCTTTTGATTTGCAGCATCGAGTAGAGGCACAGCCTGAATTGTTGGGTACACGCGAGACCTTGTGGTTATTGGCGGATGATGACGTTGATACCTACTTTAAAAGTCTCGGCAAGGGTGATCCGTATTTAGGGCGTTTCCATGAAAAGCAGGTCGCTTGGATGGACAGCCTGATAGCAACAGATTCGGTCGAAACACGTTTCAATACGGGCTTCTTTACCTCGGGTGATTCGGCCGAGCCCGAAATGGCGGGTATTCTAGGTGCATTGGTAGGTAGCTTATTAACGCTCGCCGTAACGCTATTATTGTCGTTTCCTATCGGTGTTGCATCTGCGGTTTACCTTGAAGAGTATGCTCCTCAGAACCGTTTTACCGACTTTATTGAGGTAAATATCAATAACTTGGCGGCCGTACCATCGGTTATCTTTGGTTTGCTGGGCTTAGCGATATTTCTTAATTTATTTGGTATGCCGCGTTCGATTCCTTTGGTGGGTGGTTTGGTGTTAACACTAATGACTTTACCGACGATCATTATTTCGAGTCGTGCTGCGGTTAAGGCTGTTCCGCCCTCTATTCGTCAAGCCGCTTTAGGTATGGGGGCATCAAAAATGCAGATGATATTACATCATGTTATTCCGCTGGCCATGCCCGGAATGTTAACGGGTGCGATCATTGGTATGGCGCAAGCGCTAGGTGAAACGGCGCCATTATTAATGATTGGTATGGTGGCCTTTATTGTGGATGTTCCGACGTGGTTAGATGAGCCGTCTAGTGTTCTGCCGGTACAAATTTTTCTTTGGGCGGATAGTCCAGAACGAGCCTTTACCGAACGTACATCGGCCGCGATTATGGTCTTGTTAGCATTCTTGATCACCATGAACACGCTGGCAATTTTGTTGCGTAAACGCTTAGAGCGACGTTGGTAGTAAACGCTGTTGTGTTAAAAAGCTAATTGAAAAGTCACTAACAAGTAACTAATAAGTAACTAACAAGTAATTAAAAAATAGTCAAAAACTGTTTTAGAGATAGCATTATGAGCAAGGCCCTGTTTGAAGATAATGACCCAAATTCCTCAGAAGTAGTAGAGGCTGTCGGTGAAGTTTATTCCGATCACGCAAAGATTACCGCGCGAAATGTGGATGTTCACTATGGTGATAAACAGGCCATTTTCAATGTGAATCTAGATATTGGTCAAAATGAAGTGATCGCCATGATTGGTCCTTCTGGCTGCGGTAAATCGACATTCTTACGCTGTTTAAATCGTATGAACGATACTATCGAGACCTGTAAAGTTAGAGGTAGTATTCAATTGGATGGTACAGAGATAATCGACTCTAAATTGGATGTTGTGCCACTGCGGGCTAAGGTCGGCATGGTGTTTCAAAAACCCAATCCTTTCCCCAAAACTATCTACGATAACGTGGCTTATGGCGCGCGTATTCATGGTTTAGCGAGCAAGCGTGGTGAGCTCGATGAAATTGTTGAGTCGAGTTTGCAGCGAGCAGGGTTATGGAAAGAAGTAAAAGACCGTTTACACCAACCAGGCACAGGATTGTCGGGCGGCCAGCAGCAGCGTTTGTGTATTGCGCGTACGATTGCTGTAAGCCCAGAGGTCATTCTAATGGATGAGCCGTGTTCAGCGCTCGATCCAATTGCTACAGCAAGGATTGAAGAGTTGATTGCTGAGTTGAGTGAAAATTTTACCATTGCTATCGTTACACACTCCATGCAACAAGCCGCGCGTGTTTCTAGCCGCACGGCGTATTTTCATATGGGGCGTTTGATCGAAGTAAACGATACGCAAAAAGTTTTTACCATGCCTGATCATCAATTGACCGAAGCCTATATTACCGGTCGTTTTGGTTAGTCCTTTATAGCAGGGCTTATTTTTAGTCTCTGATAGAGGAGGCCCTGTTAGCCTTATTTGTAAAAAATATTTGGCACGGCATGATAAATAGAAACATCGTTTGAGCTTTCGTTTAAGCTCATGATATTAGCGTATTAATACCCTTAGCTTGGCGAGCATTAAGCGAAGGTCGAAAAAGATAATGGAGTAAATCATGGATTCACTGAACTTAGATCAACATATTTCACAGCAGTTTAACGAAGATTTAGAGAAGCTTCGGTCGAAATTGTTGAACATGGGCGGTCTTGTTGAAGAGCAGTTAAAAAACGCGATTAAATCTATCGAGACGGCGGATGGCGCATTAGCCGAACAGGTCTTGTTAGTAGAAGATGAGGTCGATCAGCGGGAAATTGAGCTTGATCACGAATGTATCAGCGTTTTGGCGCGTCGTCAGCCTGCGGCATCCGATTTACGACTGGTAATGAGTGTGACCAAAGCGACTCGTGACTTAGAGCGTATTGGTGATGAAGCGAATAAAATTGCCAAAATGGCGATTGCTTTGAATAACGAGGGCAGCGATTCTCCGGTTGGTTATCATGAGCTACGCCATTTGGCGAGTAATGTGGCGCGCTTGGTTCACACAGCCTTAGATAGCTTTGCCCGTTACGATGTTGAGTCAGCCATTGAAGTTGTGCGTGGAGACAAGATTGTTGATAAAGAATACAAAAGTGCAATGCGCGAAATGATTACCTACATGATGGAAGATCCGCGTGCGATTTCTCGTGTAATGAATGTTATGTGGGCCTTAAGAGCTTTGGAGCGTATTGGCGATCATGCCCGTAATATTGCCGAGCATGTGGTGTATTTAGTGCACGGTACTGACATCCGTCACCGTTCAATTTCTGACGTGGAAAAACATCTACTTGCGACTAAAAATAAAGCTTAAGGTCGCGTCAGCTTCTATTTTCTAATTTTTTAGAGGTCTTATACGAGGCGGCTTATTCATCAGTAAGCCGTTTTTAATCTGAGCCGCGTCTCCTAAATTATTGTGTACGACGCAGGTTGTCGTGGCTTGTTGACGGCCTTGTGATTTACATCCGCACCACACCACATCCACTTTTATTTAGTGATCCTTTAGTTGGTTTGTAGCCCTTAATCGATACCTAAAGCTGAGAGCTAGGTCCCCGGACACTCCTTGTTTGAGTTGTGTAGTTTGAGTCGTGCGCTTTGATTCGGACTGTTTGATTCATGCTGTTTGAATCGGTAGTCGTTACGCGTCTTTAGATGGCAGGTCATCGCACACTTAGATTTTTTAATCTAAGCTTCGTGCATCTGTTAATTTTTTGTTTATTTGAGATAAATCAGATTCGCTTGTCGTAATAAGCGCAAAATGCATTTTTTCAGCATTTCTTACATCTGTAATATTAATGTCACACTTTTGAAATATATTTGTCTTAAATCTGTCACCCACAGTACAGTTTACTGAGATGAAAATTTAACATGATTATGGAAGCTCCTATGAAAGCGGCAAAACTAGCACTTGCGATCTCTTTATTAACCGCGGGATCAGCTTTTGCTGAGCCAACGCTATACGGTAAGGCTAACGTGTCTTTCCAAGCGGTAAGCGAAGACGATAACGATACCACTGAAGTTAAAAGCAATGCTTCACGCATTGGTATTAAAGGCACCGAGAAACTTGAAGGCGGCTTGGAAGTTGTTTATCAAGCAGAATTTGAAGTTCAATTCGACGATGGAAATGACAAAAATGGTGAAACTTTTAGTCAGCGAAATATATTTCTAGGTCTTAAAGGTGACTTCGGTATGGTTCGAGCCGGTCGTTTTGATACGCCACTAAAGACAGCACAAAAGAAAGTTGATCTATTTAACGATCTTGAAGGTGATATTAAAAACGTCCTTACGGATAACGATATCCGTGCAGACAACATTACTGAATACGCATCGCCTAAGCTTGGTGACGTGAATGTTAAAGTGGCTTTGGTATCCTCCGAAGATGAAAATACCGATAACGGTGTTTCTATGTCTGTTAACTATGATACTAAAAATCTGTACTTAGCCGCCGCTTTCGACAGTGGTGTAAAAGGCGAAGACAGAGATACCCTACGTTTAGTTGCTCAATACAAAGTAGGCCAATTTCAACTTGGCGCATTGGTAGAGCAGCAAGAAGAAGGCAATGTTGATAAAGATGGTTGGATGTTGTCAGGTCAATATAAAATCAACAAAATAGCATTGAAAGCACAAGCGGGTAAGTCGGATATCGAGAAGCAAGACGCGACGGCGTTCAACTTAGGTGTTGATTACAAGCTATCTAAAAAATTCAAAACCTTTGCTTACTTCAGCACTAACGAGTGGATGGATGGTGCAGCTGATATTGAAAACCGTTACTTGGGTGTTGGTGCGGAACTTAAATTCTAATGAAGAACTCTGGCTCAGAACTCTGGCTCAGAACTCTAAGGCTGCCTTCAGGGTTTTAATGATTGGAGTATTGGGTTTATCTTGGTCGCTAGTGTAGTGTCCTAAACTGCAGCAGCTTTATTAAGGGCAACACGAGCTCGATTAACTTTCTGTATTATTTCCTCTGCTGATTTTGTCCAGCGAAATGG
>JBLIMQ010000111.1:0-14442 GCA_047638775.1 Flavobacteriales bacterium | reverse complement strand
TAGCATTTTCACCAAAAAATTGAATTTTACTTCAAATCATAGTCTATTGGAATCGGGATGATATTTCGTGCACGTTCCATACTCTATACTCTATACTCTATACTCTATACTCTATACTCTATACTCTATAGGTGAATCCGATAACAGCGTTCCAGGTTTATCTAATGAGATTTTAACCTCTCCTCAGAGACAGAATTTACTAATACGTTGTAATAATTCGGAAGTTATTGCATGCCGAATCTCTAGTAATCATTTGGTTTTCTTCTTACTAGTGTCGACTAGGCGCTAGCTTAAAATCTACTGTCGTGTAAGGCATAATCTGCTACGAGATCAAACAGTTCCTTTGGTCGCTAAACAGCGTAGTTGAAACAGCCCCTTATTGGCATACAGGATAAAAATCAAATACTCACGAGCCAATAAAATTGGAAGCCTGATAACTCCAAATATTCACCAAAAAAATCAGGTGAAGTACGAGTCCACATGTCTTCGATTCGATGTATATTTATATTGGTTTTTTTAGACAACTCATCGAATTCAATTTTCTGCGGTTCATTAGACAAATTGGCAATAACGATAACTTTTCCGGCGGTATTTTCTTTATCATGCCGAACAAATCCAAACAAAGCGGCATTACTTAACTCTAACAATTCACGATTATTAAAATCGGCGAATGCGGGTGTCTCTTTACGAAAAGAAATCATATTTTTAATATCGTTAAAAATTCGATATTGTATTGTACCTTGTTTATGCCGAAGCTTACTTTTTTCCCAATCGATAACGGGCCTATGTAACCATCGGGAATCATAGGATTTTTGAGTGTCGTTTACATAAGTATAGTCATTAATGGTACCTAATTCATCGCCATAATAGAGTAGAGGAATCCCCCCAAACGACATAATCAAGCTATGTAGCAAAGTAATGTTTTTACAGCAATCATCTATCAACCCATAGTCATTCGTTTCAATAGCGGTTTGCAATCCAACTAATGACGCGAGCGCTCCTGATATTCTCACATCCCCCGTTTTTTTGTTTTTTCCGAACGGCCTTCCTTGTGCAGGTGATTGTTCAAATTCACCGGTAAAATAATCCGCTAAATAGCGCCGATGGTCGGTTGGATTGCAACCAGACTGAACAATATCTCTGTCATCAAAACCAAAACCAATATCATCATGGCAGCGTAAATAGTTTAGCCAAGTAGCACCATCCAGTTTTTCAGGTAAGTTTTTTATGCCCAGGTTAAGTAGGGTCGCATTCTTGGTGGCAACGCTATTCCACAGTAGGGACATAAATGTGGCGTTGTATGCAATATCACATTCCTTTGCGACAACAGCATCTTCACCAAAATATTTAATAATTTCTGTAGGCGCTACAATGGCTTCGGCAATCAAGAGTAATCCGGGGGCAACAACTTGGCAGCAATCTTTAAAGAGCTGGAGTACCAGATGTGCTTCACGTTCATTTTGGCAAGCGGTTCCAATTTTTTTCCCTAAGAAAGCAACGGCATCCAAACGCAACACATCAACGCCTTGATTTGCCCAATAAAAAGCGATGTTCAGCATTTCGATAAAAACAGCTGGGTTGGAATAATTAAGATCCCACTGGTAGTTATGAAATACCGTCATTACCCACCTTTTCATCTCTTCGTTCCAAGTGAAATTCCCTGGATCTGTCTCGGGAAAAACCTCAGGCATGGTTTGTTCGAATAAATCGGGGAATTGACGATCCGCGAAACTATAAAAATAGTCTTGGTATTTGGTCTCTCCTGCAGCGGCTTTTTTGGCCCACTCATGTTCATCGGACGTGTGATTAACCACTATATCCAACACAATCAATGAATCACGTTGATGTAGTGCATCGATTATTTTTCGTAGATCTTCATTACTGCCGAACCGTTCGTCAACACAGCGGAAATCGCTCACCGCATAGCCGCCATCGCTTTTTCCTGCAGGACATTCAAAAATAGGCAGTATGTGCACCAAATTCACACCGAGTTCTGAAAAGTATGAAACTTTAGACTCGAGGTCCTTAAGATTTTTGGCGAAACCATTTGCGTAAAGCGCCATTCCAACCCAGTCTTGATGTAAAAACCAATTGTGATCCGCTTCTCGAGAACGATCATCTATTTTCAGGGATTGAGGTCGCTTAATATAGTTCTTAGCCATAACCTCTACGAGTTTATGTAGTTGCAGCTCAAAATCGTTCCGCTTCCCGTAGAGCCTTATAAACAGGGAGTAAATGGCATAGAAATTTGCCCCCAAACGACTGTAAAAGAAACGTAATTCATTCCGGCGAATTCCTGGCTTTAATTCGTCGAGAATTCTATTGAGGGTCGCGTGCGAAACTTGTTCGTACATTGCTCAAATTTACTCCAATTTCAATGGTGCACTAATGTATCTCGGATGTTAACGGACGATACGGCGTGATGCATATGAGTATCGGCTGTCAGAAATATATGTATATTTACAAACAGGCTGTCCAATTTCGGACAAACTTATCGTATACTCTGGGGTCGTTGCAAGTAGCACCTTGTTGTGTAACGATGTAACTTGCAAATTGTTGTGCGCGATCAAGTGCTATTGGCCACGGCCAGTTATTGATTTGAGCAAAAATTATGACAGCAGAAAATGCATCACCAGCGCCAACAGTATCAACAACGTTAGTTTCCATTCGGGGACAGTTAACATTATATACACCCTTTTGTGCGTCGATAAGTGTCGCACCTTCACTACCTCGGGTAATCAATACGTTTTCTATCTTGTGGATGGATTTAAATTCTGATGCCTGAGCGGTCCAGTCTGCATCCATTTGATGGGCGCTTGTGCTATCTATACGGGTTAACACTTTCAATTCATCTATATTAAGTTTTACAAATTCTGCCGCCTGGACACTTTGAATAACCTGTACGTAATCCCACCAAGGTGCACGTAGGTTGACATCAATAAATCGTTTAAACGTTTTTTGTTTAAGAATTGACTGCAAGCTTGAATTCGATGCTGAATGTCTAAGCGCTAAGGAACCATGGTAAATGAACGGATGTTCGCTAGTTTGTAGCTCGGCATTGTATTGAATGTCGTCGTATGCGCACCTATCTCGGATGTCATAATGGGGTTCCCCGTTTTTTAATTTTATCCTTACTGTGCCAGTAGGTACAGAAATATTTTTTTGTACATACTTAGTCGACATCCCCCATTTTTCCATTGTATTAATTATCTGTTCACCTAATGTGTCATTGCCGATTGCCGTGATCATTTGGGGAGCAAGCCCAAACGCTTGTAGATGCCACGCAACGTTAAAGGGTGCGCCACCTATAATGGGTGTGGATCCTTCAAAGCAGTCATATAAAACCTCGCCATACACAAATATGGATGATTTTTCTGTATTCATTAATTATGATCCAATTGTAATGATGAGCCATACTCTGGAAAAAAATGTAAAAAACCTTCAACGATTCCAGCCGCGTAATTGCCATTCATATCTTTATAGATACTCCCTTTCGCTACATATAAAGATTCAATCGTATTATTAGAAATACACAATCTAATCGCATCTTGTTTAACGGCATCGCTGGAATTTTTTACCAACGCTGAAGGATAGCCTCTACTTAACATATCTAGGTCATTGCCACTATCACCACAACAAAATACGCGATCATGGCCAACTTTAAGCTCATTTATTAGATACTCTATAGCCAAATTTTTATTTGCTGACTTGGGCAGAATATCAACAAACCCCTGATCTATAGTTTCATCCGTGCTTATCACACAGTTATATTGAATATTGTGCCGTTTTAATTGTTGCTTTATTTGAATAAGATCAGAATTCATTCGGTCGGTCGGTATTACTTGATAACTTAACTTGAAGTGACCTTGTTGATCTAAATTTTGTAATTTCAGGCATTCTAAGTTGCCAATTAGCTGGCTAATGTCATGGGGACTTTTTTCGTACCAATCCATTTTAATCTTATCCGTCCAACTATTTAACTGAGTACTCCCCGTAGTTGTAGATTGATAAATGCTTGTTCCGACATCTGCAATAATATAGGCAGGTATCGGCAGAGAATAGTTATCTATTGCTTGATAAATTTGACTTATATTTCGTCCGCTAACATAAATTAATGTGATGTCGATATTTTCCACCAGTTCACGAAAAAGAGACCGCGCACATTTTGATTCAACCGCGTTACCGTTAGGAATTAGTGTTTGATCCAAATCTGTACATAGCAGTAAATTATCTTTTTCGTGCATTGCGAGCGAGTTCATTTATCGTTTCCAAAAATTGTAGTGTTCTATAGCTTCTATAATACCAAGTGCATTGGAGTTTTTGGCCAAATAAATATGATCGTTATCTTTTAGTTCATCAAGTGTTTCGTGTTGTCGATTCGCAACAACAACCGACAAGGTGTTTCCAGTCATCATATCTTCATCAGTACCCGCACCACCGGCAACAAGAATGTGCTCAATTGGTATACCCCAAATATGTGCGACATAGCGTAATGCAAGACCTTTTGATGCTCTGGAAGGTGTAACATCTAAGTTTTTACCAGAGGAGAGGAAAACATTAACGACTTGATCTTCTTGCCGCAGAATAGACATAATTTCGTGCTTTGTAGGTGTTCCTACATTTCCGGTGAAGTCGTATGAAATATTAAATCGACTTTGGCTGGCATCCTGCCGCCGCTGTAATCCTTCGATACCGCCTAGAATTCGATGAATTGCTTTCGGGTTCCAGTTGTGGTCTACATGATCCGCCCAATCTGTGCTAGGTGTCAGGGCTTGTGAATAATGAATTTCGGTTCCTAGGCTACTGATAAAAATATCCGGTTTAGGAATATTGTATTTTTTTAGTACTGATAATGCTGAAACCAGTGACCTTTCTGTGGCAACACCAAAGGCCGTTTCTTTGCGATGTTCTCCAATCATCTGTGTAAATTCTTGTAATCCTTGTGTATCGCTCAATAATGTTTTATCAAGATCAGAAACAATTAGACGGTCTACATAACGCGACGCCTTGATGATGGCTGTTGAGCACTTCATGGGATCACGTTTCTGAATTATTGGTGAGATCAACCTTAAATATTTTTTTGTGTGTTCTTGCCAGGAATATTTCGCCGCGACATTTTTAATACCATTGGCCGAATAGGTTCGCCACGCGTTACCATCAAGTAAAATATCTTTTAAAGCCATGCCTATATCGTCGGTTGATAATGGGTCAACCAACTTTCCACAATGACAATTTTTAACAATATCTGCCGGACCGCCATTTTCTGTAGCTACAAATGGTAAACCGCTCGTAGCAGATTCCAATAGTGTCAAACCAAAAGGTTCTGTGAGAGCAGGATTCACAAAAACGCCGCGAGAATTAGCGGCTAGGCGATATATGGCTGGAACCTCGTTAAAAAAATGGTTTTTCGGCAGTGCAATCTTGCCGTAAAGATCATAGTAGTCAATAAGGATAAGCAGTTCGCCTAATACGGTTTGGGCACCATCATCCATCTTGCGGATATCATCACGATTGCCAGCAATAACAACCAGATTGGCCAGCTCCTGAAGTTCTTTTGATTCACCAAACGCTTTTACTAATGTAGCTATGTTTTTACGCGGATCTGGACGTGATAGTGAGAGAATTATAGGTTTGTCTGGCTCATCCAAAAATCGGCGAATCGACCGAAAGACTTTTGATGGTGCTTCTCCTAATTCTGGAGGGTGAAATAAATCCAAATCCACACCCGGAGGAATAACCGCCATCGTTGATGGACAATAAAAATCGTAGAGTTCGTACTGTGCGGTTATCTCATTTTGTGTGCTCGTGATAACCATGCTTGCCGTGGCCAATACTTTTTCTTCGGCTTCAATGCGACGCGTTAAGTTGTAACGACTCTCTAGTTGTTTGGATGTTTTTCCAGCCGCCATCAATCGTTTTCGCTTATCTCGGCCTAGCGAGTGGCCAGTATGCACAACAGGTATTCCAGTTGCGTGACATAATAATGTGGCAACATAACCTGCGTCAGCATAGTGACTATGAATTATATCGGGCATTGCTGACTGGCTGTAGAAAAAATCGAGTAGGTTATCTGAGAAGTTTTCAAGGTGCTCCCACAAAAACTCTTTGGCTATATATTCATCTGGACCGCCATGAATTCGTACAATTCGCGCTTTGTCACTAATCAACTCAAACGGTTCGGAATAGTCTTCGTCAACAGTCGGGTCGATGATGAGTCGAGTTATTAAGTCAACTTGCTTCACTTGCGGGAGCTTCCCCAATGCAGTTGCCAGCTCAACAACGTATTTGGTTTGACCTCCGGTATCTGCATCGCGACCCAATTCTAGGTTGTCTTTGCGTATCAGGCCGTGAATACTTATCAGTACAATGTAGAGCTCTGAATCTAACTGCGACGACATAATGAGATCCTTAAGCTGTGAAACGTAGAGTATTCGTGCGGTGCCTTTAACTCTGACTTATAGATTGTAATACGCTTAATTAAAATTTGTTTTTTCCTCTTTTCACTCTGCTCGATAGCCTACTATTAATTTTTACTTTCGAAATCAATGATTCTGATTTTCGCATTCGTCCGGTCGGTGTCTCCAGTTATTAACCGTTATACCCGTTTATTCCTTTGACAACTTGATATTAAACAAAGGGATAATGGGATCTATCCATGCCTTAAAAATATAATTACTCAATTATGAATAATGAACGTGTGTTTAACTATTTTCGATCAGTAGACACATTTTTTAAGTACTTAAATAGATCACTATCAGTAGATAAAATCACTGTGGTTCTGTCGTCAACAATATATTTATATGACGCCATGGTGCGTGTGAATTCGTAAAAGTCTACGGTATTTTTGCTTTGGTTGTAGGCGCTTGCGTAAATTTCTGTTGCTTTGGCATCGGCTACACCTCTAATTTCTTCAACACGCTGATAGGCCTCAGATTGAATCTTATTGAGATCACGAACACGATCGCCACCAATTCTAGCTGCTTCGCCTTTGCCTTCCGAGAGAAAACGTTCAGCAATTTGGCGACGCTCGCTTATCATTCGGTCATAAATTTTAGGGCGAACACTCTCATTGTAGTTTATTCGTTTAAACCGAATGTCTAACAGCTCAATACCAAAGACCTCTACTTTTTTGGCGGCGGCGCGAAATATTTCTTGCTCTACCAACAATCTACCCTTTTGAATAGGCACCAAAGTTCCAATTTTCTGCTTGCGTTCAGCTTCAGTGAGCAACTGATCAAGCTGCGGCTGTCGATCTTTAGTGGTCCGTATAATCTCGATGAGCTCGTGTTTGGCAACGGCATTACGCGTTTCGCTTCCAAGTATGTCATCTAATCGAGATTGTGCACTGCGTTCATCACCAAGACGAAGAAAATATTGCAGTGGATCAATAATGCTCCAGCGAGCAAACAAGTCCACTGAAATATATAGTTTATCTTTGGTGGGCATGTCAGAAGGCTTACCGTCCCACGCCAACACCCTCTTTTCTATCGGGTTGACATCTTGAATAAAAGGGACTTTAAACTTCAACCCTGCACTCAGTATGGGCTCACCAACTGGCTTGCCAAACTGGGTAATAATGACTTGTTCCACCTCATTTACAGTGTAAAGAGAACTCGATACTATGAGGCCACATAATAGCAACACGATGCTCACAGTGGCTATTTTTTTATTCTTCACACTTATTTTCCTTTCGTGTCATTTAAGTTCAATAAGGGCAAAATGCTTTTAGCATCTTGATCCAGGATGATTTTTGATTTTATCTTTGGCATAACTTCCTGCATTGTTTCTAAGTAGATTCGACGCAGTGTGACTTGAGGTGCCTTAATATATTCTGTAAAAAGTGAATTGAAGCGCGCAGCGTCGCCTTCCGCTTCATTGATACGTTTAAGTCTGTAGCCGTCCGCTTCACGAATCCGCTGGTCCTTTTCGCCCTCGGCCAACGGAATGACTTTGTTGTAATCACGTCGTGCCTCATTGATCAACTTTTCTTTTTCCTGTTGAGCTTGATTAACCTCGTTAAAAGATTCTTGTACCGGCCTAGGAGGATTAATATTTTTTAACTGAACCTGGTCAATACTAAGACCCATAGTGTATTTTGTGGACAAATCCTGCATTTTTTCCAGCGCGTCAATTTCGATGTCTTGGCGACCGATAGTGATAACCTCATCAACAGTACGATCGCCAACAACTTCACGCATAACAGATTCTGAAACATAGCGAAGTGTTTCTTTAGGGTCCCGAACTTCAAACAAATATTTTACTGGGTCGGCGATACGATATTGCACTACCCACTCTACTAATGCGGCATTTAGATCTCCAGTTACCATTTGAGTTTCACTTTTTTCATTGCGAATTCTTGGTGCTTGCAATGGGTCAGTTGCACCGGGCGTTGTGAAACCAAATTCTTGTTTAAGTTGGCGCTTCACCGGAACCACGATGGCGGTGTCGACTCCAAGAGGAATTTTAAAATGAAGACCCGCAGGTACATTTTTTAGATATTTTCCAAACCGTTGAACGACAGCAACGGAGTCACTGGGGACCGTATAATAAGCGGTCCATAAGCCGAAAACAGTTAATACCGACAACACGATAAGAATAAGTGAGGTGACACGACCTTCAGGTATAAATGGCTTTAGGTTTTGCAGTGCTTTTCCAACGACCTCCTCTAAATCAGGAGGTTGTCTAGTGCTGCTCCGATTATCTCCGGACTCGTTTTTGTTGTTAGGTTCCATGGGTGTTTACCTTTAATGTTGGACCTTCAGCAAGATTATTGAGCTCTGGCACATTCAGCTTTTGGTAAGCTTGCATCATGCGTCTGATCACAAGAATCATGGGAGAAGTAATCTATATTTAGATCTTAATGAATTTGCACGTATATTATCTGTACGCTATCGCACCGACGAATTAATATTTACAAAAATTACGCAGGGCTTTCTTACCGTGAAATAGTAAATGTCAAACGGATTGAAACGAAAGCGTTTCAGAAGATAATAATTAGCGATTCTCAAGCCGGTTCAAATCAATAACACCCGCGCGAATTGGCCGAGATTGGCGATACTCAGTATTTAGAGCATCGCTAAGGGCCCAAAAATCTGGACTGGTTCTTCGTACGGCGAAGCGCTCTACTAAACGGATATAATCAGCCTCGCTGCTTAAGTTTTCTATTTGATGAATAAACACCGCAAAGTCGGAGCGCCGAACGCGATAAAAAGCATTGGGATAGTCTGTGGCGATGCCCGATAATACATCAAGACTGTTTTCTTCAGGCACCAACGTTTTATTCTCTGTTAATAGGTGGGTCACATTTAGGTGTGCCGTATTACGCAGCAAGGTGAAATTAATAGCCATTTGATCTGGCGATTCAATACGTAAAAAACTAGCTTCGGGTAACCATTGTAATCCGGCGCCGCTTACATTACTCAATGTGTTGAGTTGATGTACTAAATCGACATCCATAAGTTTTGTTATATCGTGTTCATGCGACAGTGCCGGTTCTAAATGATCAGCAAGAATGCCCATTAATTCCTGTGCCGGTGGGCCATAGCCTGAAAAATCGATGTCTGTCTCTCGATCGAAATGAGCGTCTTTACCATATACGAAGTCTTTTACATCTTGACTTACGTTCCGATTCCACTGATCACGAACCGCTATTCGGCTAGCTTGAGGGAGCAAACTAATAAAGTTAAATTCTCCTTCCATGCGCAGAAAATTCATATAGAGGCGTGTATTGAGTTGGTGATCCAGACTGCCAAACACATCGAATCCAGCGATCAATAAATAATGAATGCGTTCCAGTAATGAATAGGTGATTACCCACGCGGTTTTTGGTTTTTCACCCACCAAACCTTTGACTACGGTGGCATTGTCAAAGTGTCTGTAGATGGTCAAAGCTACGTTGGAGTTGCTCTTATCTCCGTCCCAAATTAAATTCATACTTACCATGCCTGGCTTTGCTAAACGATTTTCGAGATGGTTTGATTTGGCCCGAATATAGGCTCTTTCTTGATGAGAATAGTGCAACGATGCGATCAGGGAAAGTGGGTTACTTTGAAGCTCAGCTGGCAGAGTCAGCAGATGGCTGGTGGTATCAAGGTAGTCGCTGTAGTTATTGCCAACGTAATCCGGACTTTTAAAAAATACCCAAAAATGATCGTTGATAACATTGAGCGCTGTTTGCCCCCGACAGACCGGACCCTTGATAAATCCCATTATGCTGAACGCCGCTTCATCGAGCAAGAACTCGTAACGTGAGTTGACCGGTATACTTTGATAGGTTTCAAAAGGGTTAGCGGCGAGCTTAGGCTCATAGTTCGGCAGCGTGTCTACACGATAGCTCGGATTGAAAAAAAGCTCAGTCCAACGTGACATGCGCTGTGCGCTTAATGCATAAGGCATATGCGTTTTCGCAACGATACTTTCGTTGATGGCCTGGAGCCGATAATAGACACGCGGCACACCCGGATCGTCGAATGGACGTCGGCTTGGAATTTCCCGGGCTGCTTGACTGGGCGGTGTCGTTGATCGGATCAGTCGAAAAAAACGTAATGCCAGCTCACTCTCGAAATACAAATTAGCGAGAAATAGATGCTCGTATAGATAGCGGCTAACCAGCTGTTCACGTTTGCTATCTCCGTTCAGGAATGTTTCCCACTGTTGTATTTGCTGTTGTGAGGCTTTACTCAGACTTGGGGGAGCATCATAGGGCGCACCTTGCTGAAGCCAGCGGCGCAACGTGGCGTCTTCTTTTTCACTGACGGCAGGTAAGCCGAAAGGCATGCCCATTAAAGGGTTTTTAGTTTCAAAATCACTGTATTCGTAGATGTCGGGGCATTGGCTTTCGCGGCCTAATGAAAAATCTATAGCTGTCGGTACCGGTTCGTTAGCCTTTAGTGGATGGCGCTTTTTTAGATCAAGTGCCCGTGCCACTAAACTGGCTTGTTGTTCGGCGATATTGCGCTCGGGAAATTCATTGAGAACAGGGAAAAATCCCTTTTTTCACCACACTGAGGGTTTATCCGCATCAATAAATAAGCGAGTTGGTTCTGTCTCAAATAGCCGGGTTCCCTGATAGACCAGATCTTTACTCGCGCCTCTAATGATACCTTCATAGGATCCGAGTTTAAGCTGACAAGGTGCGTCGTAGCATGAATGACAGACCACGCAACGACGCTCCAGAATTGGACGTACCTCCTTGTTGTACGAAATCGCATAGGGTACATCTTCGTGTTGATCAAAGCGCGTTGCATCTGGCCTACCAAAAACCGCAAACAAATTTTCGCTTAATAAGGTGGTGCAACCAACTAAGAAAAGAAGAGCAAAGATAGAAGCATATTTCATAGACATAAGTGCGCCTGCGCAAAATTAATTAGCGTGATATTGAATATCAATACATGAATTCATCGGTGAAGGTTTAGTCAATGCAATAAACACTAGTGACGCGCAGAGGAGGAATAAAATCCTCGAAAGCTCAGGTAAAACCTGATTAAGTTGTGCACCCATCTGATCGATTTTAGGCAGATACTTCACCTTCCGCCGGAGAAACCAATGCCTTTTGGTGCGTAGGAAAGCGTTTTTCTAGCGTATGTACTGGGAGCATTAGCCAAATCTACCGCACTTTCTTCGAAATTTATTGAATCTGAGTATACTGTTAAAGCCACTTTTGTTAGCGCGACTGCAATTAACGCAGCTAGACAAAACTTTGTGATTCTACCCCCTGTTTACGTATCCATGCTCTACTTGACCTACACTATCACCCTGTTTGTAATAATTTGTATTGATTAAAGTCAATGCGATAGCTAAGTGTAATTCGGCAGCAAGACGGTTTATTATTAAAGTAATACAAATCTACGGATCGGCGCAAAGTTTCTCGTCTGGTGGTGAGAATAGAACGCGTTTTTACTTCCACCACTTCCCTCTGAATATTTCCGAAATTTTTCAATATCTTTTATTACTATTTGACGTCCATTTACGTTTATCATTCTTTTTCTCTGCAGTTTGGTCTTTAAACGACTTGCCGTCTCTACACTTATTCCAAGAAAGTTAGCAATATCCGACCGCGACATACTTAAGTTAAATATTCGGGAAAAAAAATCAAATAACTTAAAAATTTTAGACTGCTCAGGAAGAAAATTAACCATGCGCTGTTCGGAATCTAGTTTGCACAAACTAAACATCATGTGGTTTTTATCTTTTATAGATTGGCTCACTAGCTTGGTGAATATTTTATTCAAACTGCTAGATTCTACCAATACCTTGTTTAATTGGTTTATTGAAATACAACGGACTGCGCTCGTTTCCAGAAAACTAACTGAGCATGCATACCTATCGCCATCAAATCCATCAAGACCGATAATATCCCCCGGCATCATAAAGCCCGTAATTTGTAGTTCGCCAGTTACGGATAACAAGAACGTTTTTGCGGAGCCTGATACCAGAACATACAAAGACTCAAAGTTATCACCCGCTTCATACAAGCTATCACCTCTATGACAAACTTTAAGAGAGGGCTCGTTGTCGCTGTTTGTATTTAAATAAGTCGTGTAAAAGTCTAGAGATATGGAATTTTCTTGCGATATTTCATGTGGTTTTAGTTGAGTAACAGAGTGATATGCCATTATAAGTCACTATTAGTTTTTGTGATGTAGAGAAAATATTTCGAACAGACCACAACGCCTATTTGAATTAACTCTCGGATTACTAAATAAAATATCATTACCCCTAAACGAGCAGAAACGTCGACTGACCTTTTAGGCCCTTAAACTTGCTTCATTTGTATATCACTCTTAACCGTGACCACATCTTTGGCAATATTAGTGGCTTTGTCTGCACCCTCTGCGTCATGTACAAAGCCACTTAATTACACCACACCGTTGTAAGTTTAAACATAAACATCCAGAACTTTTAGACTGGGATCTTTCAATATCGCTGCTTTCACTGTTGTTGTGATAATACTGTCGCCGACATATTCTCCGGCGCTTTCATGAGTAGCGGTTGACGCGCAAGAAGCCAATGTAATAACAACCATTAATGCGGCTGGATACTGGCTATTTTTTTACGCTCAAGATAGACCTCCGGAAAATATTTATGTGAGGGGTGATGCAGCGTGTATTGCACAGCACAATTACCAGATTATGCTTTAAGCTAAAAACTATCCGTACGGTAGCTAACACAGTGATTCTTGCTATCTGACAGGAGGAAATCGTCTAACAGAAAACAAACTGCGGTGCTGTATCTACCCGGCGCCTCGCTCCCTTTGCACTATACTCATACTGTATGACAAATGGCTCGATAATAATATCTAGGAGGGGAAAACTGAGATGATATGCCGGAAATTCAAATGAGAGTTATCCCCATAACTTATACGAAAACCGCAATTCATTCACATCTAAGATTCTTCAGACTCTATAAAATAGGATTGTGAATGGGCTTCCTATCGGTACAACCCTTGCGTTTTGTATGAGTACTTTTGCGGCAAGTTTTCCTGAATATATTTCACTCAAACAAGTGATGTAATGGCGTTTATTAGCAACGGTATTTTTGATGCAGATAGTATCATTCACTTTAGTTGACTAGATATTTAATTCATTTTATTTTTTCGTATGAGGTAATTCATGAGACAAATTAAAGTACTCGGCAGTGGCTGCACAAAGTTTATAAAAACCGCTGAACTAATAGGAAAAGTAGCTACTGGATACAGCGTCGCTGTATCGATTTCCAAAGAAACCGACTCACAAACCCTGCTGGATTATGGTGTAAGGGGAACACGCGCTATTCTTATTGATGAAGAACTCATTTACTCAGGATCTATGCCGCACGCCGCGCAAATCAAAGAGTGGTTGGCGCTGGCGTAGGCTGTTACAGAATAACGCCTACGTTACTGACAACTAAATTTTAGGTGACTAAATTGAGGAAATACGGTTAGGATTAGTTTCGACAAAAAGAAGCAGACCATAAGAGTAATTAATGCTGCTCCTTGTTTTTTGAACTCGTTATTTGTCTTGGTTATAGGTAATATTAAAGGCTATGTTAAGGGAAATGTTAAGGGAAATGTTAAGGGCAGTATTCAAGGAAAGTCTGTGTCTATGTTGTGGCCAGTATTAGACATAACGTGAATGTCGCGCTGAGGAAACGGTATTCCTATTTCATGCAGGGCGAGTATTTCATTGATTGACGCATTGATATCATGTGTCACAGGTTGCCGTTTCGCTGGATTGCCGACAAATATGCGCAATTCAAAATCGAGAGAACTGTCGCCGTGATTCATAAAAAATACCGTCGGTTGCGGTTCTTTTAACTCAAGTTTCGGGGTTCAAATGGAGGGTGTAAAACTAATTGTGTAACTGCTCATTATCTATAACCTGAACCAAAGGTAATATAATGAGTAAAACAATGGATCACAAAAAGCTGCAAGCCATGGCCGAAGAACTGGCCAAAGACGTCAAA
>JBLIMQ010000110.1:0-14442 GCA_047638775.1 Flavobacteriales bacterium | reverse complement strand
GTAGTTTAAGTGTAATAGACAAATAGCTACATGCAAAGTTAATACCACGCTTTAATAGTCGATGAAATCGACCATTTAATAAGAATCATTAAGGTCAGCGAATTACGATATTGACAAATAATGTCAGCTATTGACCGAAGAACAGCTCTTTGAGGACGCCCGCTCAGAAGAATTAAGAATTAAGAATTAAGAATTAAGTGAGAATTAAGAAGCGGGTGCCTCTCTAAATTTCTCTTAATTAATAATTGATGGTGAATGATCACAACTAGCCCTTTAGACCGAAGGCAACCGCATACAAGGACGCGTATTCATAGACCCTCAAAAGTACGAAGCGATCTTCTATAGTAAGTTTTACTACTAAAGAAAATTACATAATACGGCATAGCCCTTCCCAGATTTAATTTTTTTAATAGACTATTTTCCAGAATTTTTCACCACGGTAATCTTGGGTGTTGGAATATTTTTCGCCAAATTTAAGAAAAACTCCAACGTTAATCAGCGCCAGAAATATAGCCAGAAATATAGCCAGAAAATTTAACTTTATTTGGTAGTGGATGCCATTTTTATTTCAGTAAGTAAATAAAATACGCGCTTAAGGCTCCCACAGATGGCATATAATATTTCTCTGAACCTTAGAATTATAAGAGAGACTGGATTCTCTGTTTGAATAGCGTATTTGGCGTACAGTATCATTAGTCTTCAGTAATAAAAAAACCAAGAGAGCTCGATACATCCTTAGCTTGATCAGCCATAGAGCTACTAGCTGCTGTCACCTCTTCGACAAGAGCAGAATTTTCTTGCGTCATACTATCCAACTGTTCAACAACTATATTAATTTGATCAATACTTACCGACTGCTGTCCTGTCCCTTCGGCAACTTCCCCTATAACCTGTGTTACGTCTTTGACCGCCGTAACAATGTCGAGTAGCGCTTCACCTGATTGCTTTACCAGCGCTGAGCCATCACGAACATTAGTCTCACTTGATACTATGAGCGTCTTAATTTCTTTTGCGGCACTGGAACTACGGCCGGCCAAATTTCTAACCTCAGAAGCAACAACAGAAAATCCTCTTCCTTGCTCCCCCGCCCTAGCCGCTTCCACGGCTGCATTGAGCGCTAATAAGTTCGTCTGAAAAGCAATCTCATCGATGACACTAATGATGTCCGATATTTTCTTACTAGATACACCAATCGCACCCATAGCCTCCACGGCTTTGGTGACAACCACGCCAGCTTCAACAGCTGTTTTACTCATGGCTTTTGCTGATGTGTTTGCTTTGTCAGCATGTTCAGCGCTTAGCTTTACCATTTTCGTCATTTCGTGCATCGTTGTACCCATTTGTTCTAACGCCGTTGCTTGCTCTTCTGTGCGCTGACTCAAATCAGTATTACTCATAGCCACTTCGTTAACGCCCGCTGACACGTTATTTGCCGCTTGTCGTATCTTGCCGATTACTTGCACTAAATTATGTACTGTGCCATTTGCATTATTCTGTATTTCTTCAAACGCTCCTTGGTAGCTACCGGACATCTCTGTTGAAAGGTCTCCCTTGGCCATGTTTTTTAGCATCATAGCTGTATCTTTTAACGCGCCGTCCACGACGCCTACAAGCTCGTTCAAACCTTCGGCCAAAAGAGCAAAAAAACCACTCTTATCATCCATTGAAATACGCTCATCCAATTTCCCGCGGTTTGCCGCAGCGACTAATAAGTTAATTTCTTCCACGATACCATTGAGCTTTTTGACCGTTCCGTTTGCACTGCGTTTTATTTCACCAAACGATCCCTGATGATCTCCCTCCATGCGCACAGACAAATCACCAGCAGCCATTGAATTCAACATCCCAGTGGTCTCTGTAATAGCATCTTCGATAACATCTACCAAGCTATTCAGTCCTAACCCAAGCTTCCCCACAAATCCCTTTTTACCCGTCAAATCAAGACGCTTAGATAAATCCCCTTGGCTGGCGCTAGCGACCAGACTATCTATATCGTTTTCTATAGCAACTTCTTGTGTACGATCATGCCACTCGACTACAGTCCCAAGGCGTTCGCTGTCACTTACGATGGAGTTGGCCGTAATGACTAAGGTACGCCCACCAATAAAAACCTCTGAACTATGTGTGCCTTTGATATCCCGAAACACTCCATGCTGACGCGTAAG
This sequence comes from Flavobacteriales bacterium, assembly GCA_047638775.1. Classification (GTDB taxonomy): domain Bacteria; phylum Pseudomonadota; class Gammaproteobacteria; order Pseudomonadales; family Cellvibrionaceae; genus Agaribacterium. The sequence continues at coordinate 12,277 of JBLIMQ010000110.1, read as the reverse complement.
GCTTTCATAGAGAGTATCGATACTGCTCCCCATTAAAGTACTGGCATTAAATGAAGGTACCTCAGTTTTTATATCTCGCTCGGCATCATTAAATAGCGATATTACAGCGTAGTTTTGATAAATTATATTGAGGTCGGCATCGGCTATTATCACACTAGTAGAAACATTATCCAGCGCCTGTTTAACCCGATAGTTTTCAGCCGCAATAACTTGCTCTTCGCGCTGGCGTTTATTTTTCTCCGCTTGTTCTGCCAACTCTTTATCGGCTTGTCGTAATTCTTCCGTTTTATCGCGCCACTCTATCACCGAACCTAGACGTTCAGAAGTTTCGTTAAACACTGGCGCCATAACGAGGTTGTAAGTCCGACTACCAATGTTTATTTGTGTCTGTGTGGTCGTATGTAGTTTCGTAAAATCTTGACTTATCTTATGCCCAAGTTTATCTTGTAAGTTATCGCCCAGCATAGACTCGGCCGTAAAACCCTTTAACTCTCGTGAGAATTCACTACGATGTTCAGCCATATCGTTATTTAAGGCTTGGTTAGTAAAGATGATGCAACAATTATTATCCAGCAACATTACACTAGATGCCGCGCTCTCAAGTGCTATACGTATTCTTGATGCCTCATCGCTAATACGTTTATTCTCAGTAAACATATCGATAAATATACGTAAAGCATTCGTCATTTCGCCAATTTCATCTTTTCTCCCAGCCTTAGGTAATTTTATATTAGAATCGCCTTGACTCGCCTTGGTCATAGCATTCGTCAAATCTTTAAGTGGAATCGTTATTTTGGCATATGCATAGATAATGGCTGTAATCGCTAAACCTAACCAAAACACAAAGATCACAAAATATATAGTATTTAATAATGATTTCGATTTATCTGTTACCGACTCGATTGCACGAGATACCGTATTCAGTCGTATTATTTCGATATTAGAAACAAGACCACTAAGCGTTACACCCATTTTATTTAGTGTTTTAGACACCGCCTCTATACGTGAACGACCTTCATAAGTGAAATTATTTATGGCAGCATCAAAATCACCGCTTTCACTTAACATCAAAGTGGCGTCATTGGCCGCCTCAAATCCAGAAAATTTATTTAATAAATTTTTAGTATTTCGATGTAACTTCTTAACACGTAAGTAATTACTTTTTAGTAACTTATCTTCATCGGATAGTTCCTTCTTTTCAACCGGAGTAGATTCTTGTTTATTCTCATCTTTCTCGCTACCTTTTTTATGAAGAGCTTTGAGAGGCAAGAATTCCGCTTTCGTTAGATATTCTTCAAGGTTCTTAACATAAATAGAAAACTCTTCCGCCTTTACTCTAACCACACCTCTCTTGTCGATAACGTCGACATTCAAATCATTATTTTTACTTAACAACATCGATTGATTCTGTTGTGCCATATCATTAACGGCATCCGACAAACTGAACATTGCATCCTTTATTTCAGTGGCTGCCTGAATGACGACATCATTTTCTCTATCAAGAGTGATACGCTCTGACAATAACCTTTGATAGGCTGAATTATTTTGATTCACCGTCACTACATTAATAACCGCAAAAAACATAGTTGGCACTATCGCCAAAAGCACTACTTTTATACCAAGACTGTTCCAATTAATGTACTTTATTTTGGTATAATTTAACGAAAGGGAATTACTTTTTACTAACATTTGCGCTCACCGAGTCCTTATTAATAACGACTATTTAATATTATCGACTGCGCGCTTTGCCGAAAGTACTACATCGAATACGTCGCTTGGTGTTTTACCGGAAGGAGCCCCGGATAAAACTGTGGGCTTACTAATAGCCAATATACTTTTAATAGCACCCAGCTCAGCCAAAACATTATTGAGTGTATCAAGTACGTGCGTCGGTTTTATCGCACCTGCATAACTCGTAGGAACAACAACGCCTCCGGGCAAACAAAAACGTATATTTTTATTACACAGTTGTTTAATACTCGATAACAAATCTCGCGACTCTAGGTATACGTCAGCAGGAGTCTTTCCGGACGATCCCGTAACTAATTTTACGTTTCCGTTCACACCCAACTTTTCGCGAATAATTTCAATGTCGTTAATTACTGTTTTTGCTAGCTGATAAACATCATTTGGTACAGTCGCTGGAATATCCAAGCTATCGATCATGTCGCTTATTTTAACGAGGTATAAGTAAACATCATTCGGCGTTTTATTGCTCGGCATTGATGCTTTCGCTGCGTCTTCCTCAACACCGAAAGGTTCACTTAGCTCCTTAACATCATTAAGGATAAGGCTAATTATTTCAAACACGTGTGCTGGCTTAATCTCAGAAGTAGGGAAATCCGGTATTGAATTTACTGTCAAGTCGTTAATCTCTCGTAATTTTTGTACCTTACTGTAAATCTCTCTGGCTTTCTGAATGACGTGCCTAGGACGGCGATCATTTATTTCGAACGGGCTATAGGTAACTTCTGATTCATTCACTTCGTGTATCAGTGTCAATTCGTTCGCTATGTTATTCACCATTTTATATACATGACTAGGCGATATTTCGGCTGATTTTGTTAATCCACTGACGAATAAAACTGTTGTGAAAAATACTGATTGAAGGGTAACGATTTTGAATGACATTTTTGTTCCTTACCTGAAGTTTAAGCTCTAATAATCTACATAAACAAAGTTATGGTCTAGTTATAGGTTATAGCGCTTTTTTTCGCAAACTACGTCGTCGGTCCGAATTCATCGGTATAGTTTGAATGCAGTGACGTAAACAGTTACATATAGCGCTATCGTATATAGGTAAATGCGTCGAGCCTACATATGGCGCCATGTTAGAATGCCCCGCGTCATATGATGCTCAATCACCATTATTACAGCTACATATTCTATGAATTATGCTACTACTTCATATCGAAGATTGTTTTTATAATCTTAAGCGGAAACATACATTTATTTGGAGATATTACGCATGGCGTATCGTTCTTATCTTATAGCATCATTATTAATCGGCTTAATGGTGGGTTTAATTCAACCCGTTCTTGCGGAGGTCGATATTGGTGGATCTGCTCGACTACGCTATGAAGATAAAATCAACTTTAATTTGGCTGATGCCGAACAAGACTATTTTCTTACGCAGCTCAGACTTCATCTAGATTGGAAAGCAAGTACTAATAATCATGTATACGTCCAACTACAGGACGCACGAGTTATTGGCGAAAGCAGAGAAGATATTCCTTCAATTAATGATAAAGCACGCAACCAGCCCTTCGCCGACAAGTTAGATATTCATCAACTGTACTATGTTAGAAAGTGGGGTGGTGGAGAAATAAAGTTGGGTAGACAAAAATTTAATCTGGGAGATATGCGCCTAGTGGCCTCATTGGAGTGGGTAAATACAGCACGAGTACATGATGGAGTGCGAGTTACCTTCGGAGATGATAAAGGACGAAAAATTGATACATTTGCCAGTCGTATGGTCTCGGTAGACCCTGATGGACTCAACGACCAAGCAACAAGTAATAATCGATACTTTGACAGTGAATTCCATGGGGTATTTGTAGCAGATAAATCAATCATTTCAAATAGCGAACTGCAGTATTGGTATTTCTTACGAGATAACGATGACTTTGACGATTCAATTCATACATTTGGATCACGATTTTTAACAAAAATCAGAAAATGGTCCTTTGATGTGCAAGGAGCTGCCCAGACCGGCCAATTTAATGGACTTGACCACAATGCTTATATGGTTCACATGGGTGCCGATATAAACGTTTTTGGAGGGAATTTGGGCTTTGGTTACAATCATGCTAGCGGAGATAGCGATAACAGTGATGGCGATCACGCCACGTTCGATAATCTCTACCCGTTAAATCATGCTTATTACGGATTTATGGATTTATTTTCACTTCAAAACATCCACAACGCCGAAGCCGTATTTAAGATGGGTCTCGGCTCTAAGGCAAAGCTACGTTTTGCCTACCAAGGATTTTGGTTAGCCGATACAAATGACGCATGGTATAACGCCGGTTTAGCGGGTAACGGATCCCGGCTCACTTCCGCGCTAGCAGTTAAAGACGCTGGCAACGATGTGGACCCTTATGTGGGGAGTGAAATTGATATAACAGTCAAATATCCGCTGACTAAGAAGTGGATATTAATGGGAGGTTACAGCCATTTTTTTTCTGGAAGTTACACCAGCGAGACAGGTCAAAGTAACGATGCTGACTTTCTCTTTATCATGACAAAGATGAGTTTTTAGTAAAAAAATCTTAGAGTCTTATTGTGTTTTTCGGCGCGGCCATTTTATTTAACTTTTTCATCTAGATGTCGGTATTTCTTAGATATCTAGATAGACATATCCTAGTGTACGAGCCGATTGTTATTTAAAGGTTATGGAACACAGTTAATAAAAACAAGCGGTCTCGTTTAACTTTCCCGCTATATCGAACTGCACTGAACGCACGCCAGCGCAAACCAGGACGTTCGTGTTTCAGCACAACATCACGGCAGACATTAAACATCGCATGCGGGGACATATATGGACGCTCCTCGAATGTCAAACAATACCCTTAGGTCAACCTCATCAACAAAACGAATGCCTGCCAAAGCATCTAGGTGCCAGAAAAAGATCTATAAAAGTGCCACATTCTGCAAGTTATTGTCTTTATGACTAAAACCGTCGCCCGCCAAAAAGCTAAGAAGTAGCAGTTTACCCAAGCCCTGGGGTTAAACGTTAAACTAAAGAGCCCCAACCGCTACTCAAATGACTCACAAAAAGCATTAACGTGCCACAAAAACCAATTGCGTTCGGGTACCGTCCCAGAACGACATTCTGGAAAAGGCCTTGTAGGGTAGCCCCCAAGTGAAGAAACACCGTTCCACACAACTATAAATATAATCGATAACAACGAACGAAGGCTTTACCTATGAAGGCTAGCAAACCTCAACACTCATTACATAACAAGCTTCGGCTTCCACTGCAACGTAACGTCGCCGCATTACTCAGTTGCGCAGCCCTATGCATCCCGGCCCTAGCGCAGGCACAAATCCATATAGAAGCAGAAAACGCCTCAACCTTCCATGGCATCACCCTAGAGGCCACTACAGATATCGGTGGCGGAAGCAATGCCGCGTATATCGATACGCAAGATTACCTCAACTTCGATGCCGAAATCCCCACAACAGGCACCTACGCCGTCAACTACCGCGTTGCCAGCCCTAATGCCACAGGATCAATCATACTTGGAGAATCCGGCAACGACCTCACCAGCCCACTGGGCGTGCCCAATACCGGCGACTGGCAGAGCTGGACAACCATCTCCAGCCAAGTCCAACTCGACGCAGGCTCCCACAACCTCACCGTCTACGCGTTATCGGGTGGCTGGAACATCAACTGGTTCTCCCTTAGCACCACGAACACTGGCAACGCCAGCAACATACCAGGTAGCATCGAAGCCGAAGACTACATCGACATGGCGGGCGTTCAGACCGAAACAACAAGCGATACCAACGGCGGAGAAAACGTCGGTTGGATCCACGCGGGAGACTGGATGGACTATGAAATAGACGTCGCGAACGCGGGTACATACACCTTAGAAACGCGCGTTTCCAGCAACACCGCCAGCGGCCGCTTTGAGATCTTAGTAAACAATCAAGGCCTTGGCAGCAATACCTTTGCGGCCACCGGTGGCTGGCAAACATGGTCAACCGTGAATACAACGCTGGAATTATCGGCAGGGAAGCAAACATTACGCTTACTCGCCACAGAAGGCTCTTGGAATCTTAACTGGTTAAACTTTATTCCTGGAAATACGCCACCGCCCATCAGCGACAGTTTTTTTGCCCGAATAGAAGCCGAGGACTGGACAGATATGTTTGGTGTTCAAACAGAAATTGCTCAAGATTGGGACGGCGGTGAAAATGTTGGCTGGATTCACGCCGATGACTGGATGGAATACCCCATTAACATCCCAACCACGGGCCAATACAACATTAATACCCGCTATGCCAGCCAAGATGCCGTTGGCGGCTACGACCTTTACGTCGACAATATATTTATTGGCAATCACGAATTTAAGGCCTCCACCGATTGGCAAGAGTGGGATACAACCTCCAGCGCTCACCATTTAAATGCTGGTGAGCACACGCTGCGAGTACAAGCCACTAAAGCAGGCTGGAACCTTAACTGGTTGAGCATTAGCACCGACACCGTCGAAGTGAAAAGCATCGCCCCGCCACAAAAAATACTGTTTATCGGTAACAGCTTCACCAAATGGCAGGACAATACTGGCGTTCATACTCACTTACAAAACCTAGCCGAATCCGCTGGTATGCAGCTTACCGCAGTCAATCAGACGGTAGGTGGCTCAAGCCTACAAGACCACGTTGAGCGACACGGCTCGATTGATGTGATTCACTCAAACGATTGGGACACGGTAGTGCTGCAGGAGTGGAGCAATGGCACCATCGATAATACCGAGAAGTTTTTCCATTACGCCCGCCTGCTTGACGATGCTGTTGCGTCTATTGGCGCAGAAACGGTATTTTACTCGACCTGGAACTACAAGAACGTCAGCGACATGGTTGCACCTATTACCTCGGCTTATCAGCAAATTGGTAACGAGTTAGATTCTTTGGTTTCGCCTGTGGGCTTGGCTGCGGTTCGTGCCGTTGCAGAGCAACCGGGGTTGTTTCTGTTTAGTGATGACCTAAGTGATTTCAAACATTTCAACCAGAAAGGTGTTTATATGTCAGCCTGTGTATTTTATTCAGCGCTTTACAATAAGTCGCCAGAAGGCTTGTCGTACACCGGTGGTTTATCTGAAGCCGATGCGCGATTCTTCCAGCGAATCGCGTGGGACGCAACGCGGGATTTTTATCAGAAATAAGTCGTAAATAGCGTAGCTATAAAAGGTGCTCTATTTTGAAAACCAATGAATATTTAAAAGTGGATCAAAATAGAGAGGTCACTTGTTATATGTCTGATTGCTCATGTAGCTCTAATGGAAGACCATCAGGATCATGAAAAACGTGAATTTTCTATTTGTATCTTCATCGATCCTTATTGCCTCAACAGCAATATATTTTGAAATAGCTTAAATCCGGTTGAGATGAGACAGGCGCTGATGAAAGGCGCATGCAGGGAGAGCGCATGCAGGGACACTCACTTATTGATTGACATCATAACGAGAGCGCATGCAGGGACACTCACTTATTGATTGACATCATAACGAACCGCGACTAGTATAAATACTGTACATACGAACAGAAATGGAATTCCTGTGACAACACCTCGCGCCAAACAAATATCGCTTTCAGATACAACCTACTACCACACCATGTCGCGCTGCGTTCGACGCTACTTTCTATGTGGAACAGATGATCGTACCAGCGCATGCAGGGACACTCACTTATTGATTGACATCATAACGAACCGCGACTAGTATAAATACTGTGCATACGAACAGAAATGGAATTCCTGTGACAACACCTCGCGCCCAACAAATATCGCTTTCAGATACAGCCTACTACCACACCATGTCGCGCTGCGTTCGACGCTCCTTTCTATGTGGAACAGATGATCGTACCGGCCAGAGCTTTGAGCACCGCCGCCAATGGATAGAAGATCGTATACGCCTACTCACCAGCGTCTTCTCAATCGACATCTGTAGTTATGAGCAATCACTATCACATTGTGCTAAAAATCGACTCTGAGCCCCCTAAAGACTGGAGTTTTGACGAAGTTATTCAACGCTGGTTGTGTATTCACAAAGGCCTTTTCTTGATTCATAAATACCTAAAAGGCGAAGTCACCGACAAAGCCGAAATGACCGTAGTGATAAAGCTTGTTGAAGACTGGCGTATACGACTAGCAAGCATCAGTGAATTTATGCAGCAACTGAATCAAGTGATATCACGGCAAGCTAACATTGAAGAAAAATGTACGGGAAGGTTTTGGGAGGGACGATACAAGTCACAACCCTTACTAACAGAAGAAGCACTACTAACCGCTATGGCCTACGTCGATTTAAACCCTATTCGCGCCACTATACCCAATGCACTCCCTACGGTCGCGGGGCAGGCTCTGGCTAAAACCCCTGAGGCCTCGAAACACACCAGTATCAAAGAACGTATTAAGCCGACCTTTGACGTAGAGCAAGCGCTAATAAATAATCCTGATTTCAACCCGTATTACCTACAACGGCTTACGATTAAACCGCTGTCGCCATTTGAAGGGAATTTAAAATCCGACAACCAGAACGGCATTATATTCAGTTAGAGCCTGCCCCGCGACCAGAGGGAGTGCTTTGGGTACAACGATTACCTTTCACTGGTCGATTCAACTGGCCGGATTCAGCGCCAAGACAAGCGCGGTTCCATCCCCAATAACTTCTTACCTATTCTTGAACGGCTTGGAATTGAATCCAACGAGTGGATTGAGAACACTCAAAAGTTCGAAGATATTTTCTATAGTAAGTTCTATTACAAAAGAAACGAACGCAATACTGCTTAGCAAACCCACTAGACATTTTTCAAAAGCGGGATGATCAATCTAGAGTTCGTCACGTCCGCGATTCGGAATATTTAACGATTTGTATGCCACTCGGTATTTTTTAAAATTGAAATAAACCTTCGATTATTATTGGTAATTTAGCAGGGTGAGTTTTGATAATTATTTAGGAGCGGGTGTTCCTCTTTCTTTATAGGCGGAGTTTTTCAAGGTAGTTGTCGTCAAAATATTTAAGTACCTGTCTTTTTTATCTCTGGGTTGAGTTCGACTTCTTCTATCATTCCCCAATTGTTACTAACTTGCCTGAGGGGCGCACCTTTAAGCCTTTATTAATATCACGGCCTTTTAAAGGCTAGCATTCACATTGACTCGCTAGGTTAATTTCAAAATAAACCCGCAGCTTTAATGCCAGCATTGGAACAATTTACATCTTGCTCGGGTGAAGCCCCAGCTACACCGATTGCCCCTATCGGGTCCCCACTTTTTGTTACTATTGGCACGCCCCCAGGTATAACGGCAATATCAGGAGTACTCGGCACATTCCAACTTGCAGTATCTATTGTGGTTGTACGGTATATAGCTGCTGACCGAGCCTTCCACTGTGCTGCATTTGCCGCACCGACGGCTGCACCATCTAAACGATAAAACAACTTCAAGTTCCCGTGATCATCAAAAATGGAAATAGCAATATTTGTCAGACTATTAGTCGTTGCATACTTTAAGCAGCCATCAACAATCGTTTGAGCCATAGCTATATTTAAGTTTGTCCTAGCTCCATCAGCATAAGAGGATGCAGTCATTACCAACAGCGCAGCGCTCAATAATAATTTTTTATACATAAATAGTTTTCCCATTAAAAATACAGTCACATGACATAAGTAACTTAAACAATACCCCAACAAGATAATTAAGGTTTAAATATGAGATGAAGACACTACATTGTGAGGTGAATGGCTAAAAGCTAAGATACGGATCGCATTTTGGAAATAACTTATTCCGCAAACACAGAGAGAAGATTTTAATTAACATCGTAGAGCGCATACGGGGGCACGCACTTATTGATTATCCCTACGTCGCGGTGCAGGCACTTAATGATCGTTTAGCGACCACGCATACGATCATCAGCGCTCTTTCGTTTGAATAGCCAACAAATTAAAGCGGACGGTGGAATCAAAATTAATTCAATCCTATTCCTTTATCCTATTTAAGAAGCTTGAACCAAGTTCGCTATAAATTGTGCGAAAGGCTTAATATTCTGATGAACACTAGCTTGTTCAAGTGCGGCCATATACATGTCCCGATCATCAAGCGTTATCACCGTCCATGGATATCCTCCTGAAGCCAGCATTGCATTCATTAAAAACCTTCCAATGCGGCCATTGCCGTCCATTAATGGGTGCGTATACACAAAAATAAAATGGCCAAGTACCGCTCTCACACCGGCCTCTTTTTCTTCGGTTAAAAGTTCGTACAATGCTGGCATTGCATCTCTTACCGCCTCGATACTTGGTGGTACATGCATAGAGTGTCTGATATAAACGGGATGATTTCGATATCCGGCAAGATCACTTGGACGCAGGATACCCGCTATAACACTGGGGGCGAATAACTCTCGGTACCAAATATTCAAATCACTTTCGACAGACTTTCCAGCACTTCTACCGGATAGAATTTTCCGAATAGTTTCTTTAACCGCTTCATGCGCTTGCCAATACCCACGTGCAGCCAATGCATTTCGGTGTTCAGCATCACTTTGGCTACTATCAGGATTCCAGTCACCACTGCGTACATGCTCGATCAACTCACGGGTGACACGGTATCCTTCAATCGAAAGAGAGTGATAGGCATCGGTGACGTAAATATCCTCAACTTGCTTGAGGTAGATTTCAATATCAAGAGACCTGTTAGGGGGGGATGGAAAATGCTCAATAATAACGCCGCGCATTGCATTCCACATCTGGCGAATGCGGTGGACGTAGGGCGATTGCTCTTTAATTTCAAATAAAACAGGGCTTGGTGCACCGAAGGGATCGCTCTCCCGAACATCATATCCGGCCGCTTTCATGGATTGTACAATTTCATCGGCTATTTTAGTCCTTCCAATATTGCGGAATGCTCCTGCTAGTCGCCCTGCAATGACACTATGACCACCATCTAGCAGCTTTCCTAAAATCTCTGAGCCATCCTTAATCATCGCAAGCGCAGCCCGGACATCCATTGAGTTTTGCTGATAGACCCCGGGGGCACATGCAATAAGCGCCGCTGGCAGAGTATAAATTCGTAAGCCGTCTTTCTCCAAAACGTTAGCGTCCTCGGGCAAGGTTGAACGGATATCGAGAAGTGACGTATCAAAAGGCAAGCTTGTTATATTGTTACGGGCTTTTTCTGCACGTACTAATAACTGACGCGGGACACTTTTATTTTCAACATGAAGGCAGAGTGATTGTTCTGGTGATAGTACCCACCTATCCCCCTTCAAATGATTTAAATACGCTGCGCAAAACCCCCAGAATGACGCGTACCATGAGGTGCTTTCTCCTGCGCTCTCATCAGGCCTAGAAGGGATATACCAGCCCTTAATAACCTCGCCTAAAAAGCCATTTTTGATCAACCGTTCACGATGAGTACGGGTTAAATCCGCTGAACGTATAGCCACGATACCTTTTTCTTGCATGTTATGAAGCAGGTCTAATGACTCAGCCAATTTTTCTGAAGGGGACGCCACGGGAGGTTTCTCGCTTTTTGTGCAGTTCAATTATTCGCTTATTGCGTTGTATTATATATCGCTTATTGTGTTTTACCATATGTCGCTTATTGTGTCGAACAACATTTCGCTTATGATGTTGCGAGATCGAGGCAATAGCATTCGACTCCCAGCACACTGCAGTTCCCTCCCCTTACCAAGGGGAGGGCTAGGATGGGGTTTAACCTTTAAATTTAACGCAGTGCATATTCAACCCCCCCTCCCCCTCCTGTGTTAGCGGGATGTTAGCGGGACACCCACTTTTCTATTGTTCCTTTGCAAATTTTACAATGAGTTGGTGATCGTTACGTTTGACGTACTTTTTAGTCAGCTCCTCATAGCTTTGTCCGGCTAAAGGGTAGGTCGATTGTCCTATTGTGGCGGTATGAGGTTAGTTTTGTTGAAACAGAGGGTAGTAGCCGTTCACAATTTTATTCCTTTTAAGAGCTTTACGAAAACGTCCTTTGCTAAGACTATAAACATCAATCCAGTTCAAATGGAATGACTTAGCTCACAACCTCCCATAATATTGAAATGCACGTGCCCATGTTTGAGAATAATGGCGTTTCTGAGGTCCAATTTAGCGTCATAATTATTCAGGAGCGGGTGCCCCCCTTAATTCACTTCTTACCTATCATTGAACGGCTTGGAATTGAATCCAACGAGTGGATTGAGAACACTCACAAGTTCGAAGAGATTTTCTATAGTAAGTTCTATTACCAAAGAAACGAACGCAATACGGCTTAGAAAACCCAATAAACATATTTTTTGGGCTGGATGATCAATCTAGAGTTCGTCACGTCCGCGATTCGAAATGCTGAATGACTTCCATGCCATTCTGCATTTTTAAAAATTTAAAATAAGCTTTCGATTATTATCGGTAATTTATCAGGGTTAATTTCGATAATTATTCAAGAGATCGCCGTAAAGAGGTAACTCAGTATTATAAAACACTTCATCCCTCCTCCGGCACAGATCCGTACGTGCGCGTTTAACGCATACGGCTCCTGTAATATGTCAAA
>JBLIMQ010000109.1:0-14696 GCA_047638775.1 Flavobacteriales bacterium | reverse complement strand
CTGGAGATGTTAAGGCTCATAGTACCTGCTAGATATAAAGTCGTTAGAAGCCTTATATTTCAACAGCTTACTCGGGTCTTAGCATCTTTTTTACCTCACCTAAGCGGAGAAGAGCCTTTTTTTGCTAGCGGTTGTCCTCGAAAAATGCTCGAAACGGGAGTGTTTATTCCTTTTGGTAGTATTGCTATTCACATTCACAAAGTATAATCTTTGATCGAAATGAAGTAATACGCGACTAAATAAATGTGCGAGTAAGCTAGCGCGCAAGCAGGTATGTCGCGAACAACTATCCCTTTTTACCTCCTGACAACCACGTGTTCGGGCGAGTAACGGAACAACAAACCCGATGATGTATGTGTTTAAACCTTTTTTAGCTGGTATTACTGTCATAACGTACCTGTGCGTCCCATTTGCAACTGTCACGGCTGGGGAGACCGAAACTAAAGCTAAAGTGCAGTACTTCGATCTGCCCGGTCAGCCCCTTCAATCAGGCCTTATTGAGTATGCTCTGCAGGCAGGCGTAAGCGTGATTGTTGACGACACGCTTATTGAAAGTTTCCGCTCTAGTCCGGTAATAGGGCCGCAGACAGTAGAAGGGGCTTTGACTGCTTTGCTGGCACGTGCTCCGCTCGAGTTCGTGTATTTGGCAAATGCCGATGCTTATGTAATTCGGCATAGCAAAGACGAGCCCGTGGTGGTTTCAAGCGAGCCGCCGCCAGAAACTCATGTTGAACCCGCCATCGATGAAATACTTGTGGTGGGCACCCAATATCCCTTTCGTTATACCACTGTGAGCAACACCCAGCTGCACGGGGCTGTTCCCTATTTCGATTCCTCTCGTTTTCTTAACACCATTCCGCAAACGCTTATTCGAGATCGGCAACCCAAGGAGCTGTCTGAGGTGCTCGAATACGCCAGCGGCATTACCCCAGGTGACGGTGTTTCAGATAGTAATGACGACGTATATATTCGCGGGTTTCAAAGGCATGCCATTTATGTAGACGGGTTCCGCTTAGGGGACAGTAATGGCACAAAACTACTGCCGGCTAATGTTGAGCGCATAGAAATACTCAAGGGCCCTTCGACCTTGCACTACGGGCAGGCCGAACCCGGCGGCGTGGTGAATGTAATTAGAAAAAAGCCGCTTTCATCGTCGCCATTTATTCACCTTAGTGCCGGTGCTGGTTCGAGTGGGCGCAAGTCTTTGGCTTTAGATGTAAATCAATCTGTAGCGCAGATTTCCGACCTGGATTATCGAGTGATAGCCGCGAGCGAGCAGCAAAGTGAAGCCGGGGATATTAGCGATATAGAGCGGTACCTTATTGCCAGCTCTTTGCGCTGGCAGCCGAAAATAAGTACTACGCTAGATATGGGCTACGAATATCAACAGTCGAGTCGTGTGATTGACCGCAATGTTGAAGTATTTTTGCCTGTCGACGATGTATTTCCTGGGGCTAGTTTAAGCGATGCGGCCAGACAAGCCCGGCCCGATTTTGAATCAAATTTTAATTTATTTAGCGCCGAGCTCAATCACTACTTCACTTCCGATTGGCGACTGCGACTGAGGGCCTTTTGGCAAAAAGAGTATCGCTATGGCGTTAGAACCACGGGCGAGCAACTGGTTGAAAGTGATGTGTTGTTTAAGAAGGAAGAGCTGGGTAACGATTTTTTAGTGCTAGTTCCGGGCGGTCAGGTATCTTTGCCGATAGTGTTAGATCTCTCGGCCCCCGAATTGCTGTATTCCATTGGCCCAATACGAAGTCTCTTCGATGAAAATTCAGAGGAAACGGGTTCCAATATAAATTTAAATATCGAAGGCGGCTTCGAAACCGGTGGTTTAGTGCATCACGTACTTGGCGGGGCCGATTGGCATTGGCAAAATATTGACAAACAATACATTGTAGAACGAAGAACTTTATTTGTTGGTCAGAGTTGGAATGACTTCGATTTTTCCGAGGCTCTACCTAATATTGCTGCGGTAATTTTTGATTCAGCACAACCCTTTGGTGTATTTGAGGAAGATAGGCAGCGTTTAGACTACACCGATATTGGCCTGTTTGTGCAAGACAATATGGAAATTAATCAACAGTGGTTGGCCTCGCTCGGTGTAAGGGCCACGCACACAGAGGGTGAATATATTGACGTGAGCGAATCTCAATCAAGCGCACTGCAAACCTATGAAAATATTTCCAGCCAATTGGGTGTTGTAAACAAGTATTTCGATAGTCATTCAATTTATGCTAATTACAGTGAAGGCTTGCGTGCGAATTATCACATTGACGATATTGGTTCTGAAATTGTCGACCCCGAGTTATCACACCAGTTCGAGATTGGCCTTAAATCGCTGTGGTGGGGTGGCAAAGCCCAGTCTAGCGTGGCGGTTTACAGTGTTGAAAAGCAAAACGTGGTGGAATTTAGTTTTATTGACGGTGTGCGTACTTTAGTTGAGGGTAACGATGTTCGTGTAACTGGGGCCGATCTTGATGTAAGCGTTCAAGCCACGCCAAAGCTAGATATTATTACAGCAATATCTTCTATCGATGCCACAATTGTTACCGGTGCAAATTCCGGAAAAACGCCTGCTATGGCCGCCGAACTTACCGCAAGTGTGTTCTCCCACTATCAATTCAACCATACCCTCGACCTTAATGTTGGCTACAAGTTTGTGAGTGAACGCTTTGGCGACAACGCAAATGTATTTGCTCTGCCTCAGTTTGCTACGTTAGATATGGGCGCAAGTTATGCGTTTAATTTGGGGGGGGCGCAATGCCAAGCTAAAGATATCCGCTAAAAACATATTAAATGAGCAGTACTTCACCGCAATAATAAGCAATGTTCGAGTAAACCAAGCCGAAGGTCGAAATTTTCTTGCCAGTTTACAGGTGGAGTTTTAAGTGAGCGGTGTCAACCTATTAGTGTCGCTTTACGAGAAGTACCAACTTGACTTAAAACGCCTTATTTCTGTTAAATTTAATAAGTCTCAAGACGATGCGGAAGACATAATACAAGATGCGTTTCACAACTTACTCCGAATCGAAAACATTGATTCCATTGAGAACCCGAAAGCATATTTGTATCAAACGGCCTCAAACCTTGCACTAAATCGCTTGCGCAAGCAGCGTCGACACAATAACTATATTGCTTCCCAAGACGAGCATGCGGTAGACACACTTTCGCCAGACCGCCAAGCAATGGGACAGCGCGATCTACAAAAATTGGAGCAAGCCATGGGTGAGCTGCCACAAAAATATCAGACCACATTTTTGCTTAGTCGCGTGCAAGCGAAAAGTTACCGCCAAATTGCCGAGGAACTGTGCATTGCCGAAAGTACGGTGGAGAAACATATTATAAAAACGCTAAAACATCTCAGAAATCATTTGGACGAGGGTGTTGGCGCGTGAGTAAAATAATGAAAAGCAGGTCGCAAATTTACGCAGAGACTAGTGCAATTGAGTGGCTTGCCAAGTTAAATGCGGAAGAACTGTCGCTGAAGCAGCAACAGGAATTCACCGCATGGCTGGAAGCTTCGTCTATTCATCAGGTGGCTTATATAAAAGCAGAGCAACTGTGGGAGCGCGGCGCGGTACTGCAAAGATTACCCGAGAGAGCGAGTTCTTTCTGGGCCTGGAGAGCTTGGGGTTATGGCAGTACTTTGCGTTATTGCGGCGCTGCATGTTCTGTGGCGGTACTGGTGGCGTTCACTTTTTTTGCTTTTGGGCCAAGCCAAGATTTATCGCCGAGTTTTGAAACCGCTATAGGCGAGGTGAGCACCATTACTCTCGTCGATGGCAGTGTTATTTCTGTTAATACCAATAGTCGTATTCACTTCGACTTTAGCGGCCGTGAGCGCATGGCCTACCTCGACAGAGGTGAAGTGTTTTTTGATGTAAAGGCAGACAGCGAGCACCCCTTTATGGTGGTAACTCACGACGGTGTGGTGCGCGTAGTGGGTACACGCTTTTCAGTGCAAGGCGGAAGTGCAAACAGCACCAAGGTAACGGTTGTAGAGGGTAGCGTTGCGCTGGGCGAGTTACAAACAGACAAGCAAAACACTTTTGTACCTGTTGCCGTGCTAGAGCAAGATGAGCGTACTACTTTCGAAGACGCCATCACTGGTGTGCCTCCAAGCCTCATAGATGCCAATGCAGCTTTGTCTTGGCGCAAGCAACGTTTGATTTATAGGGCCGAGCCCCTTAGTAAGGTAGTTGCTGATTTAAATCGTTTTATTCCTCAGCAGATAGTGCTGGGAGCTCCAAGTCTTGCAGACAAAAAAATTACAGCGGTTATACAGCTAACGCAGAGCGGCTTGGCGGTAGAGCAATTAGGATTAGCATTTAACCTTAAAGTAGAGCTAGATCCGGATCGAAATAGTATGACGTTTTATCCTGCCGATTAGCTATTCAGCCGCTTACTTCAGAAAAAAACTAAATTATTTTTGGAGGGGTGTACCCAAAGCGGTGTTATAGCAGTGGCAGAGGGCGATTCTCACGGATATTGACGGATTATATAAGAGTGAGCCAGGGAGATTCTGCCACCGAATTTTAGTATTAATCGAGATGTCGTCTTTTCTGGCATTAAGTGCCTAGCAAGCAATACCACGTACTATAAACGTGGGTTCTAGATTGGCATGCGGGTTTGTTTGTGTAATTTTTTGTTTTAATCATTTTGTATAAAAGTATGTCTCCTAATTTTGGCTAGTAGCCATTGGAGCATCTGTTAACTGGGGAACATTGTCTTATGAAGTATTTCGTACTCGTTTTAATTGCCGTAATATTAGCTAGTTGTGGAGGCGGGGGGGCTGCCTCTATACCAACACCTACGCCGGCACCAACACCAACGCCAACGCCAACGCCAACGCCGGTCGAATTTACGCTGTCACACACAGCATTGGGTTATATCGTGTGGGACGGATCTTCACAAAAAACCGGCCAGTTTATAGCCGGGTGGGTTGAGCCTTCCGAATCTGATGTGTATATGTTTGCAGACGCCTCATTAATGCCACAGCTTGAAAGTGTAGAGATTTATACCGGAGATACAGATTTTAGTTTAAGTTTTGAAGGGACACCAAATGAAATTTTTGCGCTTACCAGCGAATGGTCGGATCTAATATCTGTTGGTACTTATACAGGCAGTGTTGTTTTTTCGGCATGTAAAGATCCAGGTTGTCTGGAGCATTACACTGGCAGCCCTCGCTCGGTAGACATTATCTATACGCTGCTCCCCCTTGAAAACCCCGATGTTGGCTGTGGCCATGTATCCGGTTATGTGTTCGATGAGTGTATAGATGCCAACTGGGCTGGTGCCCAAGGATGGGAGATGTTGTCGGACGGAACTAACACTAACTATTCCTATCTGGACGGTGACACCAGTAACTTAATTAATTGGAGTGTATTGGATACCAACGAGCCGGGATACGACAACGTACTGGATATCCAGTTCAACGATAGTTCATCGGCTAACGGTTCATTTCGGTTTCTGGTCGCTGATAGCTATTCCACGGGAGATCACACTGTGGATATGAGCGAATTTGGCACAGGAGCTCTAGAATTCGATTACCGAGTATTGAACTGGGGGAGCAATACGAGTGGATTAACGGTAACTGTAGAATGTGTGTGGCCCTGCACTACAGGTGAGATAGCGCTTGGACAACCTGCACTAAATGAGTGGAATCATGAGGTGTTGAATGTGAGCGACCTTATCGCACTAGGTCTCGATCTTACTCAGGTTAGTGTCGGATTGATGATCGCACCGACCTGGGGTGATATGTCTGGAGTCGAGTTTCAGTTAGATAATGTGCGCTGGAAAGCGGGTGATTAACTACTACCCACACCAGTTCCAGCTCAAGATGGAGCATTGTTTAGTGCGGAAGGTGTCGATGGTGGCCTGCCGTTAGTGGAATGGGATGAATTGAACGTTGTTGATTTCTTTGAAACTACGGGCGGTGGATAGCCAGTCGTACAATTTATAAAATTGTATCAGGTGATGGTAACGCCTTTTCTATTACGGTTCGGCTATAGCAAGAGGTCTTTCTGAGTTAGCAAGCAGTGAGATGGTTTTTGATATGAAGGTTAATAGTATTGATCCTGATGTAAGCATTCTCGCTGGCCAAGTGTTTCTGACTTGTTTTTTGATCCACCTGCAACCTGCAACCTGCAACCTGCAACCTGCAACCGGTGAGCGGTGAGCGGTGAGCGGTGAGCGGTGAGCGGGAGGAGTTGCGTTTAAATATTGCGACATTGATCGCTAGTGGAAACTCTTTTGAAGCAGGCATAGCCGACTTAGGCGCTATTATTATATCCTTGGTTTTTGAGGCAAACGGTCTTATAGATTTCTATGTGAAAAATATACGTATTGAATAGCGCATAACATTTTCTAAAAATTATAATTTTAAAAAAGGAAAATCGATGAAACACCTTAGTAAAATAATCACTGGCATTGCCATTACCCTTCTCGTGGGTTGCGCTGCAGGCGTAAATTTTCAGAAGATGAGTGAAGATCGACTCACTTTGGGCAAAACAACCAAAACCGATGTGTTGGCATCTATGGGTAAACCCAACGGCAAAGGTACCAATACTTTTAATGGTGTTGAACTGGAAATTGTAACTTACGCTTACGCAAAAGTGGGCGGTAGTGCCGCACTTCCGGGAGTAACTCCAGCCAGGTCACAGGGCCTGCTATTTAAAGATGGCGTTTTGGTTGGAAAGGAATATACAAGTTCGTTTGAAGTAGACAGCACGCTATTCGATACCGATAAAGCGAAGGCTATCTCCAAAGGTCAAACAAAAGATGACGTGATAGCGGTTATGGGATTACCTTTAGGGGAATATTTATTTCCAATAATTGACGATCAAGATGGTTATGCGTTCGTTTATATGTTTACACAAACCAAAGGGTTTAAATCGAAGTCAGATCTTTTTGTGGTTGAGTTTGATAGCGCTAATGTTGTTACAAAAACTAAGTTATCTTCCGCAGGGCAGCTATAGTTTAATCCGGTTACTGGGTGTCCGCCTAGAGAATGCAAGAAAGATAATGCAAGGATACCCAGTCATCATAAACTCCGCTACTTGCTCCTTTTACGAGAGTGTGTCCTCGAAAATTGCTGTCGCAGATATAAATATCAGTCACGCCTAAATAAGGTGGAAATGAGAGTATTCCCGCCTAGCGCCATTCTTTATATGTAAACCGCACTAACTTTCGATTCGTAGTTGTGATTACTTAGTGCGTAAGTTATTACTTTTGAAATTTTCCTTGCACCCTGGCCTGATGGTTCTATTGGCGATACTGCCGAATAATCCTCATCTTCTAAACATATACACCGTAGGTCAATTATTGGCAGCCGTAGCGCAACGGCCTCTTCTAATATTATTTCATTAAACAGGGCCAAAGCCGCTAATGCTCGATCACTTGTTCCTGGCACAGAGTTATATACTGTACACACAGTTAATTTTTCAACTTTGTCACTAATCGCTCTTAACATATTCGTATAATTTACCCGAAATATCTCTCTGACCTCTACAAGTGATTCCAATGCATCACCCACCGAAGAGACCGACTGGTTCAGTATGTTTATAATACGCAATGCATCATTCCCACCACAACTTACAAACGCATGCGTAACGTCGTCGGGAAACGGCTCTAGCCGAAGAGGAACATCGGTAGTTACATCACCGTCTACGGCAAGCAGAGTAACCTTTGCACTTTCCTTTAACATTTCTGACAATACTTCTAAGACGGAATCTCCTTTTTCAACGTAAGGTCCGTTGTCAAAAATTGAATCACCAATTAATACGACATGATGCATATGTTATCTCGTTTGCCTATAACGGCATAGTTATGGAGCCCACGGGCTAATTTTTCTATAAATCTACCATTTTTGTGGCATAAAAATAAATGTACGTTTCTCCGTCTTTTTCAATCCACATATAAAAATACTTATTTTCACATCATCTCTGAAGTCATGGAGGTATTCGATGTTCGGTTCAGCAATAGCAATTTCCTTTTATTTAGCTAAAAACACATACATTGTTGATAAGTCCTTTTTATCTATAACTCCATCGCTATCCATATCGTTTTTATAGGCTTGAAACAAGTAGTGGATTCGTTTTTCAACACAATATGATGTCCGGGTTTGGTGAGCGAAGCCGTGTGTAGCATAATATTATCGTTTTTTCAAAAATAGTTGAATTTAGGTAGCCATCACCAATGATACCTTGCAGCACCCAGCACCCAGCACCCAGCACCCAGCACCCAGCACCCAGCACCCAGCACCCAGCACCCAGCACCCAGCACCCAGCCAGCCAAAAAACTCGCAAAACTGACACCTAAGTTATGTTTCATTTCAGGATGGTATTTACTTACTGCGAATAACAACCAAAAATAAAATTGGCACCATCTTTTTTACTAAAGTATTCAGGGCGCACAAGTCGCAGGCGAAAAAAAAGCGCTTAAACCTAACGGCTTAAGCGCTTTTGCTTTTTGCAGCTACGCAGGCTAATGCTTAGCGAGCAAGTAGTGCGCCAACGGTATTGATTTCCATACGGTTGGTTTCGTTCTTAGGTGCGCCAGGAGCGGCCTTAGCAATTACCACTAAGCTGTCATTTGATACAGCTTGGGATTTGACGATTGGTGCAAGCGCTTTGCTTACAATCTCAGAGCGGTTTTCATAAGGTTCGATTGTGTAAGCTTCTACACCGTAGCTTAATGATAATAAACGCATGGCCTGTGTTTCGAAACAGGCGGCATAAATTGGCGCTGTAGGGCGGTGTGATGCAATTAAGCGCGCGGTCGTACCACGGCGAGTTGGAACAACAATGGCATCAACATTTAGATCGCGCGAAGCTTTAGCTACTGATTTTGCTACATAAGCTTGCAGGTTGTCGCGATCATTACCAAGTTCGAAGTTAATGTTGTGCTCGGTCTTTTCTTCTAGGTGCTTCGCGATACGCGCCATCGTCTCTACAGATTCGAATGGGTAGTCCCCGTAAGCTGATTCGCCAGATAACATTAGGGCATCGGTACCATCAAGAACGGCGTTAGCCACATCGGATACTTCTGCACGCGTTGGGCGTGGGTTGTTAATCATGCTTTCAAGCATTTGCGTCGCGGTAATAACCGGTACGTTGGCTTTAATACACTTTTGAATCATTTCTTTTTGAACTAGTGGTACTTCTTCGGCGGGTATCTCGATACCCAAGTCACCACGAGCAACCATTATACCGAAGGTCACTTCTAGAATTTCATCTAGGTTCTCTACGCCTTCGCGGTTTTCGATTTTAGATATAATTTTAATCGGTGAGTTTTTCGCGTCTAGGATGTCTTGTACATCTAATACGTCTTGCTTGTTACGTACAAACGAATGGGCGATGAAATCAACACCCTCCTCAATAGCCATTTCAATAAATGTCTTATCGCGTTCGGTAACTGACGGTAGGCGAATTTCAACGCCAGGTACGTTGACACTCTTTTTCTTTTTGATTTTGCCGTTGTTCATGGCCGTGGTGTAAAGCGCTTCTTCGTCTTTACTATCGACTACGAGTTCTAATAGGCCGTCATCGATGAGGATGTGCGCGCCTACAGGAACGTCGTTTACAAAACCGAGGTAGTTAACTTGAACAGCTTCGCGTGTTGTTGCTACGTCTAGGCCATCTGAGCGGAAAGTTACTTTGTCACCTGTTTTGATCGATAGGTCTTCTTCGATCTTCAGGTTGGTACGCATTTCGGGGCCCTTGGTATCAACCAAGACGGCTAACGTGTCATTTGCTTTACGAACGTTTTCGATAACCATACGCGTGTCATCGGGCGTTTGGTGCGCTGTATTTAAGCGAATAACGTTTACGCCGCGTTTGTGCAGTTCATTGATAAACTCAACGCTGCCTTTAAGGTCAGAAACGGTTGCAACTATCTTTGTTTTCTTGCTCATATTGCTCAGTCTGTAAATGTCAGGGGGGATTCGGTGTGCGGATTCTACTCGACTATAAGTCGTTTAAACACCTTAAACCTAAAAAGCTCGCCCAAATTCTTGAGTATTAATAAAATAAAGTGGTACTTTCGCGGATTTAAGACCCATTTTAAGTAAAGTAGAGGAATATTCGTTAAAATTTTACGCGCTCTTCTGCGCGTTTTTTTTGAATTAGCCGACACACTTGGGCCCTGATCGCAGAATAAATAATTTGATATTGCGTGCATTTTTGAATCATATGATCAATTCAAGCACAAATATGTGTGCATAATACGTTCGCGATTGCGCAACCAAGCGTCAAAGAAACTCCTGTAATATTATTAAAGTTAGCGGTGTGATTTTAGTGTAATAATCGTATTTTACGGTTCTAGAAAGGCACTTCTTTCCCCTCGAAAGCTCTTGTTATTAACCGAAATAATTGCTTAAAAACGCGCACATTTAGCCGTAACTCCAGTTGATGGCCGCTAGCTTAATAAGGCACGTTTACTCTAGGATTGCCCCATAATAAAGATGCAAATTGTTGGCGCTACCGGTCGCTGACAAGTGCTTCAGCTATTGCGCGGTATATGGGTAAAAGCTATCGTTGGGGGTGTATTGTGCTTCCATCAGAGTTGGTGTCTCATAAAAATCTTGCGCCAATAGAGGCTACTCAATTTAATTTGAGTGACGCAGAGTTTGTTCAACATGCACGCGGTTGCGTAGCGATGGTTTCGTGTTTGGGCCACAATCTGAACTTTCAGGGTATATTTGGCAGGCTCATCGTTTGGAGACTGATGCGGCGCGGAGTCTATGTTCGGCTGTTCATACAAATACACCCAAGCAGCCGGTTAAGTATGTGTTGATGAATACCGCGGGCAACTGTAATCGTGGCATCACGACTACTTCGTTCAAACACTGTTGTGTCATGTCCTTATTGCGGCTGCATTTGCCGCCGCATATGGATTACGAAAAAGCTCGAGCATATTTGAAAAATGAATTGGGTGGCTCTGGCTCTGGACGTGATGTTGGAGGGTAACTGTTCGGGTTCGATGGTTCCGCCGATGAAGCGGAAGTAAGTGCTTACGGCGTACATAACTCAACCTACACGCGACCCAAATTTTGATGCCGACAAAATGAACCGTATTAACGTTGCTCACTTTATGGCTGAGCTCATTTTGAATAAAGAAAAGTGGGTCCAGTGGAAAAACCACATTACGGTCATCTACAATGACTAATTTGTAGATGTACGCGAACCACAAACGGCAATTACGTTAGACCGAGTAGTATCTAAATGAATTTGAACGAAACAAAAGCCTTCTGCATGGCGTTTAATGGCACCGCCAGTAAGCTTTCTTGCGCGCCTAGCAATATTCTTAGCTATAAGGTGGGGGATAAAAAGTTTGCCTATTTTAAAACAAGTGAACCAGAACAGTGGCGCTTTAGTTTTCGTGTAAGTCCGGATAGGTTTTTGGAGCTTACCGATCAGCCAGGTATTAAGCCTGCGCGTTATATGCATCGTTTTCATTGGGTAACGGTTGTTGATGTGGAAAGCATGCCCGAGGCCTATTTGACCGAACTCATTCGCTGGTCTTACGGTAAGGCGCTATCGTCGTTGACGAAGAAAGCACAACGGGCTTTATTGGAGCCACAATCAGGCTAGTATAAAGTCAAAATGAAGTTAGTTTGAAGTTAGTTTGACGTTAGCACGAAGCGTATGCAAATAGAGTATGGAGCCAAATGCCAGGCTCAGGAAGTCTGCTGTTGAGGTTGAAGCTAACTTTTAGCGCCTAAACAACGTGAACGGTCATTTCGTTATTGTATGAAAAGACTGATCATTTCCACAGTGTTTTAGCTCGCGTAGGCTGAAATCTCTGGTACAATCCGCGCATGGATGTCTCTGATTTAGTACTCGACCTTAACGAAGCACAAACCGATGCTGTTTGTGCGCCCCCTTGTAACCAACTTGTCCTTGCGGGCGCAGGCTCGGGTAAAACCCGCGTGCTTGTACACCGCATTGCCTGGTTAATGCGGGTGGAAAAGTGCGGCGCGCACGAAATTCTAGCGGTAACGTTTACCAATAAAGCCGCTAAGGAAATGCGTGAGCGTTTAGCCAATATTAACGATGGCGACTCGGGTTCAGTTCGCTCGATGTGGGTAGGCACCTTTCACGGCTTAGCCCATCGCTTGTTGCGTACCCACTGGCAAGACGCGAAGTTACCGCAAAACTTTCAGATACTTGATGGAGACGATCAACTGCGCTTGATCAAACGTATTTATCAAGCAAACGAAATTGATGATTCCCGTTGGCCGTTCCGCCAAGCGCAATCATATATCAATAACAAGAAAGACGAAGGCCTGCGTGCCGAGCATATTCAAGACGAGTTCGACAGCTATAACCAAGTTATGCGTACGGTCTATGCGGCCTACCAAGAAGCGTGCGAACGCGGCGGCATGGTTGACTTTGCCGAGCTACTGCTGCGTTCACACGAGTTATGGTTAAAAAACCCGTCGCTATTGCGTCACTATCAGCAGCGCTTTCGCTTTATTTTGGTCGACGAATTCCAAGATACTAATACTATTCAATACGCATGGCTGCAGGTACTTGCCGGTAAACATTGCGCCATCACGGCTGTTGGTGACGATGACCAAAGTATCTATGGCTGGCGTGGCGCCAAGATCGAAAACATTCAGCGTTATGCTGAAGACTTTGCGCCGGTTCACACTACCCGCCTAGAGCAAAACTACCGCTCAAGTGCCAATATTTTAGAAGCCGCCAACGCGGTGATTTCGAACAATGGCGACCGCCTAGGTAAAACGCTGTGGACAAACGGCAGTAAGGGCGAGGACATTGATTTATACGCAGCCTTTAATGAACAAGACGAGGCACGCTTTATCGTTGATAGAGTGCAAAAGTGGGTTAAGGAAGGCCATACAGCGTCAGAAATTGCCATTCTCTATCGCTCTAATGCTCAATCGCGGGTATTAGAAGAAGCCTTTATTCGTCAAGATGTGCCCTATCGCATCTATGGTGGCCAACGCTTCTATGAACGCCTAGAGATCAAAAATGCGCTGGCGTACTTAAAACTCATTATTAATCGTAACGACGATAACGCGTTCGAGCGTGTGGTGAATACTCCTACACGCGGCATCGGTAACAAAACGATCGAAACACTGCGTTTATTTGCCCGTGATCAAGGCTGCTCGATGTTCGAAGCCACTATTGGTGCGATCAACGCCAAAGTCTTTACGGCGCGAGCCGCGACGGCGCTGCAAGGTTTTATGCAATTGCTCGAAACCTTAGAAACTGACTCGGCTGAATTCAACTTAGGCGGACTAACCGAACATGTGGTGCACGCTTCTGGTTTATTGGAGTTCCATAAGCAAGAAAAAGGCGAGCGCGGCCAAGCACGCGTAGAAAACATAGAAGAATTGATCAATGCGTGTCGTGCCTTTGAACCAGAAGATACTGACCGCAGCCCGCTCGAGTCCTTCTTAGATCGTGCGGCTCTAGATGCTGGTGATGCGCAAGCCGATGATTTTGAAGAAGCGGTACAAATGATGACGCTACACAGTGCCAAAGGTTTGGAGTTCCCCTGCGTTGTTTTGTGCGGCATGGAAGAAAACCTTTTCCCGCATAAAATGTCGATTGAAGAGCCTGGTCGCTTAGAAGAAGAGCGCCGCTTATGTTATGTGGGCATTACGCGCGCGATGCAAAAGTTATTGATGTGTTATGCCGAATCGCGCCGCATGCACGGTAAAGAAAACCATAACAGTCCTTCACGTTTTGTTCGAGAAATCCCCAAGGGTCTATTGAATGAAGTGCGCATGCGTGCGGCGGTTAGCCGGCCGTATATTGCCAACCCAATTCAAGTGGATAGCTCGGAGTTCAATGGCTTGCGTTTGGGGCAAGGTGTCAATCACGCCAAGTTCGGTGAGGGCGTTGTTATGATGCTAGAAGGTCGTGGCGCGGGTGCCCGTGCGACGATTAATTTTGCCAACGAAGGCAGTAAAGTATTAATGCTTCAATACGCTTCGTTGGAGCCTATTTAGGGTATTGTTGCTTTCTATTTAAGGGCATAAGCTCTTTTGAGTGCCCTTCTCTTTTGAACGCTTCTTTTTGATCTGTCCTTCTACAAATATAGCGCCGTTTGCCTGTACCTTTAAGGGCGGGCTATAAGAACGGCCTATAAGAATTACCTATAAAAAATTCCAGTAAGAAAAGCCACCTACACATTGTGCGGGGTGGCAATTTCGCACGCTCATCAAAAGTGCGTTGAAATACGCTCAATAATTAGTACTATGCATAGCGCGTTTTAGGTGCACTGATAAACGCGGCCAATTCTCGCCTAGATCAACATACTTTACTTGGCGTACTTTGCTCAACGTACCTTGCTTGGCGTACTGTACTGAAGCCAATCTCCCAAAGTGCTTGGTCTAAAGTACATAGCTCAAAGCACTTAACTTACGTACTTAGCATTAGCTTTTGACATTAGTTTTTAACAGTAAGAATGCCGTTCGATTCCAAATAATAATTTACGCCCTAAGGCGATGTTTTATGAATGCTCGATACCAACCTTGGTGGATGCCCACCGTTATCGCTTTATTGCTACTGCTATGCATGGGCTTGTTTGCCACGTTAGTACTGAAACGATCCGACCAAAGCGTTAATAAACAGTTAAGCGAGCAGAGTAAGTCGACTGAAATCTACGAGTGGGATTTGGTTACCAGTTGGCCCAAAAACTTTCCGGGTTTGGGGACC
>JBLIMQ010000108.1:0-14759 GCA_047638775.1 Flavobacteriales bacterium | reverse complement strand
GCCATTCGCGCTATTTTTTCATTCACACCGCGCATAAACCAGGAAATACTGCATAAGCGACTACGCCATTCTGCAATGATTTTATCAACCTCGACCATGGTGACTTCATCAATAGCGGCGGGCTCTGCCAGCCAACGCTCCACTAACAAATGCCCTTTATACAACTGCATCCAACGCTCGGCGACCTCGGCATTTGACCATGATGTCGCTCTAGCCTCATCCACATGCAGCACGACGTGATAATGATTACTCATCACCGCATAGGAGCAAACATCAATCGCGTAGACATAGGACAAATACCGCAGGCGCGACACAATCCACTGCTTACGATGATCGTAATTCTGCCCCGAACTGAAGTCCTCCCCACACAAATATGCCTTACGTACACATCGTACGTAGCAGTGATAATACGGGGTCGCCTCTAGCGAGACTTGCGCTTCTCTTTTAACTGTCATGGGCCTAGAAAATACAGAAGTCAAAGGCACATGTCAAGTTTATGGATGTCCTTTTCTTTTTTTCTCCTTTTCTTTTTTTCTTTCCTTTCTTTTCTATGGATGTCCTTTTCTTTCTTTTCTTCTTGAATCTACTTTAAGCCTGACGCTAAGCGCGACATTCGAACTAACCAAGGTTTGAGCCACCTCATGTAGGCTAAGTGCTCCAATCCAAAACTGATCACTACCGAAATGATCAAAACGAAATATATCTGACCTTCCACAACAAGTGCAGGATCTAAGTTACGAAGTTCGGCGCCGTAGCAGGCAAGGTTTTCATTTGAGATCTCACTTTCAGACAACACCGTATCAAAGTTGGAATCAAGGCCCGAGTGGACTCACAACCCTCCTGCAGGACACTCGGCGCTAGCGGCGTCTGCACGACTAAACTAGACGGGCCAACTTGACCTGGCGCGCCTACGTTACCCGGAGCACACGAGACGCCTTGCTTTCCTTCTTCACCGCCACACGATACAAGCAGCGCAACGATGAATAATGATACTGCCGCCCTCGCGTGAATACTCCTGTCATTCCGACGAAAATAAACAACATCTCTTACCTTGAAAATACCCATAATGTCCCCTCAAATTTTGCGTTTATGTAGAGAGGCCGCTCGCGAGAAAAGGTGACAGGTATTTCTATATAATATTTCCAAAAATATTTATAGTAAATCCTAATGCGATGTCGTTGAGAATTGGTCCACTTGGATATTACCTGGCATATTCAGGCGTTTCGGATCCACTTAAACACACCATACACACAACAAACATAAATTTTGGCTTGCGCCCAAAGCTATGAAGTGAAATTTGATATATCAATGACAAAACATGGTTGTACCAATAGTACAAAAAATCAGGAATTTATTAACCTAACCAGACATAGTAAAAAAATCACTCACGCCTTTTTAAGTTATACCTACATATTTTTACAACACTTTTAAAATATTTTTACGATAAAAATATTTATTTTGTGCTCCTACACAATGGTCATGATGCTAACGATTTAAATTCACAATTAGAACATTCGTCACAATTAGAATCAAAATACCAACAAATACCGATGTAATTTCGTTCGAAATAAATTCTGCTCGAATTTAAAACTATTCAATTCATGCTTTCACTACCCATGACTCACAATAAATTTTAAATTTATCTATTGACTAAATATTTTTCTTTATGCTAACTTTAATCAAACGGGCCACCGACAACTTTGATCAAAAAAGTGATCTTTAATCAAAAAAACATTTATTTACCGTTAAAATTTAACTTACTGAGAAACATGAAATACGCGGAAAGGCCAACAATAATTACTTTAGTTTTAGTTTCGATGTTTCATATTACTTATACACATATGGTCCACTTGAATATTACTTTAGCTAACAATTTAAATTTGGTGTCATTAAACGACACCCACGATGTTACAAAAATCAATTAGTTTTGTTTTTTGCAACTTAAAGAGTTCTTAATCACATAGGACTTTTTAATCGTTCACTGTAAAAAGTGAACATAAACGTTCACCTCGGTGATCATAATCAATCATATTAGGAGTAATTTATGAATAACAACATAGAAGCAAACAACGAATTAACTTTCGGTACTTTATCTGTAAAAGCGTCTGACGATATAGCATCACAAGCATCTGATAGCGAAATTGCGGGCTACTGCTGCTCAAGTAGCTCTACCTGTCAAAGCACGGGTCAAGGTCCATCCGACTGCTAATTTGACCGCCAGCCGCGCTTTTTTAGGCGGCTTTTTGGTAGCGCTGTCATATCTCACTCTACTGGAGATGCTTTATGCAAGACTATGAACACCTAAAAATCCCAAGCTCCGTAAACATTATGTTCTTTGGGAGCTCCTGCCAAGTGCGCACAGCAAATGGCAACTTCACATTTGATGGAGATATTTCTCTATTTGCTGAACTAGAAGAATCACTTCGCGGTGCGGGCCAAGATCGATCAACAATATTTACAGCGATCAACACCCACCTAGGCGATGAAATAGCTACGGATAAACTGTTAACATTCTTAATCAGTAAAGGCGTAATCGTTAAAGCAATCGAAATTGAAAATGCGAGCGAATACGAAGTCTTAAACTATTCAAAATTCATGTTATACCCTGACGACGATATGATTCGTGCGTCGAAGTCCTGTTCGAAAATAACTGTGGTTAAAGCGTCACCATTTTTCGAACAAATCACGAGCGGGCTGTCAGAAAGCGGCTTTGAAGTAGAAAATGATTGCAAAAAGTCAGATCTCAGTATTTTTATGGGATGCAATGCTTCGCATAATGAAATACTGGATATCAATGCCACATTATTCGCTACAGGGAAGCCCTACCTATTAGGAAATATAGAGGGTTACACGGTAAATATAGGGCCCCTAGTCTTCCCTGGGAAGACAGCATGTTATCAATGCCTACACAGGCGCCTATACGCAAACGCACTAAGTCAGCGTGAATTTTTAGCGTTAACACATTTTAAAAATACAAATTCTTTGCATTCAGATCCAGCGGTATCAGGATTTGTATGTAGTATTATTTTGAACGAAATGAAAAAGTACAAATATGGAAATTTACAGGCCGTTCCGACGTCTGCAAGAATAGAGATTGATCTGGGCGACTATTCATCGGAAAGGCGTCAAATTATAAAGGTCCCAAGATGTCCGACTTGTTCAAGTTTATCGCAAAAACCCACGCCGGCTCTTCGCGATGCAGTCTGAAATACTAGTTAAGAGATCGTCGTTATGATGTGGTCAAATTTATCAGATGAACTAATTAATCTTACAAAACTACTAGTAGATGAACGGGTAGGTATCGTAAAGAATTTAACCGAAAAAACAATCGAGCCAGACGAACCGCCAGCCTATTTATTTAATGCTCATTGCCGTGCACCGATGCACCTGTATAGCATGCCAGAAACGGAGCCTTATGCATTTCCGGACATCAATGCAACAGGCTGTGCGTGGACGCGTGAAGAGGCATTATGGTCAACTCTTGGAGAATCCGTAGAAAGATACGCAGCACAATGTTGGCAGGATTTTTCTTTGACGCCAGGGAGTTATAACCAATTAAAAGGACAATCGCCGAACCTCGAAGATCTCATATTTTACTCCGATGAACAATACTCTCGAAAGAATTTCAAATGGCTGCGTTTCGACCCAGATGCCATCCTAAACTGGCACAGTGGAGTTCACCTAAATACCGATCGAGAATGTCTGATTCCTGCAACACTTATATGGATAGATTATCTACCAAACTCCCGCAAAGAGCATTTTTACCCACAAGTATCCACCGGGCTTGCGTGCGGAAGCTCTACAGAGCATGTCATCCATGGTGGCATTCGGGAAGCCGTAGAAAGAGATGCATTTGCCTGTAACTGGTGCATATCAGCATCTCCTCCAGCCATTAACATTACAAATGAAATACTTTGCCAATTGGATAAAAACGTCACCGCGTTGATAAACAACCCGAATTACGATATCAACATACGCTGGATTACCACTGACATCGACATACCAGTCGTTTTTGTATTAGTCCGAAGTGTCCACCACGAAGGTACTACTGTTGGGGCGGCGTGTCACCCTAACGCGATAAAAGCCATCGAAAAAGCCATAACAGAGGCAATACATGGTTGGCGCTGGCTAGGCGACCTTAGGCGTGATAGTCAGGCTATATCAAATCCAGAAGAGGTAACCGACTTTAAAGGCCATGTTAAATATTATTTAGACGACCGAAATATCAAAAACTTAGCTCATTATTACAATAGCAAAAGTATTGACCTTGAGCGTCGTTATATTCAGCCAAGCGACATACTTTCAATAGAAATCGAAGAAATGGTCGCAAAACTAGCGCACGTAGGTTATCAAAGTTACTACACCGACATTACACCGCAAGACGTCATCATGCTGGGTTTCGAAGTAGGTAAAATCATCATTCCTGGATTGCAGCCACTTGCGAGCGGCTACGGGAACGAGCATTTTGATATACGTAGAATAGAAAAATTTGCAGCATGGCTAAGTATAGAAAATTATGAACTTTGCATAGAACCACATCCCTTCCCCTAAAGAAGATACAAAGATGAAAAAAATTAGTCTATTGGAACAAGCGTGGGATAGTGAAGAATTCGAGCTGTTCCACGAATCAACAAAGTATGACCGTCATACCATTGGCATCTACAGCCCAAATATTGCGCGCTACCTTTCACAGGACGCAACAATACTAAACGCGAGTCGTAACTATAAGGTTCTCGAGAACACGGTCAAGATTAGGCTTCCACAAACTAACGAGGTGCAATCCTCATTAGCTGAAAGCCTAGAACTTAGAAAAAGCTGTCGAAGCTTTAGTGACGACCCGATTTCAGATCTTAAGCTTTCCACAATACTAAAAAACTCTCTGGCGAGCACTCGTAAACTTATTGATAAAAGTAGTGGCGCCGAAACTCATGCACGCCCTTACCCATCCGGCGGCGGACTGTATCCGATTGACATATATCTTATTATTCGAAATATTGAAGGTATTAGCGCTTGCGTTGCACACTACGATGCAAGATCTCATTCAATTTCAATACTCAACAATTCTATCAACGATCCAGCCTTGAAGAAAACATTTTTACTTGAAGCTGAACAGTATAAGCACGTACCCGTTATCGTGGTATTTACGAGTGTTACACAAAGAAGCACGGCTAAATACGGTAATCGAGGCTATAGGCTCGCACTATTAGAAGCGGGTCATGCGGCTCAGAATATTTCTCTATCTTGTGCATCTGAGCACGTTGGTTGTACGGCATGGGCCAGCTACTTCGATGACGAAGTAAACGAATTGCTAGGTATTGATGGTGTAAACGAGTCCGTGGTGCACACCCTCTTACTGGGTAATGATTCAAGCTATTTAGATACTGCCACACCTCCAGATACACTGAATAAGAGCCAAAGGATAATCGTCGATGAATTAACCAAAGCTTCATCAGGAAAGCTCTTAAAAAATAGCTCGGTCATTGAAGCATTAGCTAAAAACACCACCTTGGCCGCCGCGATAGGACACAGAAATACAGGTGATCGGAAGATACATTTTACGTTTGATAAAATATTAATGCTCATCTTCGATAATAAATTCGAAAGCACAATAATTGACAAAATAAACAACACGCTAAACCAAATAAAAGAAACTAACAGTGCACTTTGGTCAGGACTAGTACAAAGCAATGACCTCATCGTAGTTGAGCTCAGCTCAATTGAATATATGTCTTACTGTAGCAACCAAATAAAGGGCGTCAAGCACATTCATCTTAACCAAGAAGAGTTTACAGTCGGAAAGCTTGTACATGAATTAACACATTCTGTATGCCTATCAGGCAATAGATTTTTAGATGAAGGGCTGGCCCTTTTAAGCCAAAGTAAAGTATGCGGAACAGAAGACTTAGCCGACATCGCAACATTCGACGGTATTGTTGACCACATTCATTTTAAAGATTTTACAAATGAAATCTTACAGTACCACAATAGTGGCTCCGTACTCAGTGATGACGAAAATATTAAGTCAGTTTATGGATCCGCATATCTCGCTCTCTGCGCATTAGAAGATATTATTGGATTCGACCAAATATTTATTCTCTTTGCCGATCTTGGCAATACCACTAATAAAGAAAGTTTACTAAATGAACTTATCAAGAGGGTTCCTACCATGGATACAGCCGAAATATCGAATGATGATCAAGCGCAAACGAACTCAAATGTATGGATAGAAACCCCGTACGCTATAGAGGAGGTAATTGCTGGAGCACGCAGACAGAATCGTATAAATACAGAATACGTGCAAATTCTGGAGGAACAAAAATCATCATATCTAGAGAGTCATTGCAGCAATGTACTCACGGGTGTAATTCGATTAAGTGCAACGATTATTCGTATAAGTAACTTAAAACGAGATACAGTTGATGCTTCCCTGTACGAAGAATTCGACCAGTTCATCGCTGAAATAGGGGAAGAATACGATAACCACCCGCTTATTTGTATCGCGAAGGTTCAAGTCATTATAGCAAAACTATTTGACGCGAAAGGCATGGAAGCCAGAACACTAACTATGAGCTATTTGCAAGAGCTTGGAAAGGCATTGATGTATGGTCAAAGTCACCCAGCCATACTCATAGACGCGGCAGTATCCGAACACTATACCGAAAGCCGTACACCCGAACCCAACTTCGCCGCTGTAATCGAAAAGTTAAAAATTGCAAGCCTAGATACTCTGTACGGCTACGAAGCAAAAGATCTTGCAGTTCGATTCAAACTCAATATTTCAAACTAAAACCGGCTGAATAAAATGTCTCTAATTGTCGACAAGGTTTCGTTTTCAACCAAGGATGGATTTGACTTAAACTGGAACGGTATATCATTGCTACCGGGATCCAGTGTTGCTGTTATAGGGAAAAATGGGTCAGGAAAAACGTCACTACTCGAATGCATTCTCGGCCTTAAAGCGGGAGCGAGAGCCACCGGAACAATGGGTGGTATCGCGCTTGAAAAAATACATAACAATCGGAAACTCCTTCGAAATGTAGGTTTTCAGATTCAAGGAATGCACTTCCCCTTTGGCGTAAAGGTCAAGGACGTTGTTAGTCTCCACGACACTCTATATCAAAAACATGACCTCGATTTACGTGAAATACTAGCGATTGACCCGCTTCTTAATAAAAAATACTGGCATTGTTCAGTAGGGGAAAAACTACGTGTAGAACTATTTTTCGCCTGCGCTCACAGACCTAACTATTTATTTTTTGACGAACCTACACGCGGGCTCGATCAAGCAACCAAAGATAACTTCGTTTTATGGATCAAACAACTTTTTACAGGAAATGACAAAAGCGTTTGCATGCTGACATCCCATGCCCCAGAAGAACTAAAAATGACAGATTCACTAATCTGGCTTGACCAAGGAAAGGAAATATTTAGTGGTTCGCAGATCGAGTTCAAAAACAAATATTTGGGTGACTACCGGCTCGACGTATGCATAAAAAACGACTCCGCGCTGAGTTTTCTAAAAAACAATGAATTAGCGTTTTCTCATCGCGGTGACCGCGGCCATATCTTCAGCTTTTTTGGAGATTCCACGTTAAAGGAAAAAACAAGTTCCTTGCTGGAATCTGAACCCAATATAATTTTCGCAACCGTAAGTAAAAACTCTCCTACAGACGTTTTTGACTACGTAACTAGAAGCTAACTCATGTATCTACTAAAGTTTTTTTGGTTTGAATTTTTACTATTAGTAAAAGATAAAGTCGGCGCAGTATGGACGTTTATATTTCCACTAATATTAGTATTTGCGCTCGTACCCGTATATGAACGTTTCGATGCTACAAAATCCGGTGGAGCAAGTCTGGTGATCGATTCCTGCGGTAGTTCGGAGGATTTAGTCAACTTACGCACAAAAATTGAGTCATACTATATTGGTGACTTTGTACTCAACGAACATTCTGACTCGCTATATGTGGCCAAAAATTACCGGATAGACTTAGCTGCCCACTGCCTGCAAGATCAATCCCTTAGCTCCTCATTCTTAGGCGCAGATATCTATCGATATAACAATGACAGCAGCCTTGACGGATTTGTAAAGTTTCTATTTGAAGACTTTCTCCGAGCCCCGGCAAATACATCTGCTGAAAGTATAGAAGTCGTAGATTTCTCTACTGAAACAAAACGCCTGCCAGTGTCGTACTTTTTAATCTCAGGAATACTAGCAATAACGCTCACATCTACGTGTTTATTTGGTGTAGCAACATCAATCGTAGGAATGCGATCTTCAAATACCTTTAAGAAATATCGGATGTTTCCCTTATCCACGATTGATATTGTGCTTGGGTTTTTACTAAGCCGGTTAATGCTGATGCTCTTATTCTCAATGTCATTTATTAGTATTACCTTCGTAAGCTTCGGCATTCCGATTACCCTCGAAAGCGCCTTAAAGTTAACTTTAGTTACCTTGCTCGGCATATTATGCTTTACAACAATAAGCAGTGCTATATCAAACTTTTTTTCTTCACCCGAAACTATTAGTCCACTTGTTGGTGTTTTGTATTTTTCAACAATGATATTCGGGAATATATTCTTTCCCGCTGAAATGTTACCTGAATGGATAAATGCGATTACATTATACTACCCCCCAAGAGTGTTTGTAGACGCATTCAGATCGGCCGCATTTGGCGTAGATCTTGGATTAGAGTTCCAATCATCCCTCCTTGTTATGACTACGTGGTTTGCAGTAACCGGGATAATGTCAATCAAGATGTTTCAATGGCATGCATACGCCAAAAACTAATTACCTTTGAGCTGTGAAAATGAATTTACCCGAGCTATCTGACTTCTGCGAGAAATACCTAGAGACGTGGAATAAACGTTCGACGTTACGAACTCTTGACCGATACCGAATGACCAAAAACGATTTATCCAAAAGCGACATATACCCCAGGGATAAACAGGCTTTGTGCACTCACCCGGAAATTATCGCGCGCGGAGAGGCGTTTATACAAAAGCTTTTAACGCATAGTGCGTATCAAACAATGGCAGAAGTTGCCGGTATCGAAGTTCTGGTTGTCACCGACATTTGTTCAAAGCTAGCCACTTGCTCTTTTCCTGTAGAAATCTCTCGACCAATTCGTCAAGTCGCGCTAACCATCGCCACCGACGAATCTTATCATGCTTTTGTTGCGCGAGAGTTTCTGGAAGATCTAGAAAATATGTCCAATATACCGCAATCCCAGGCCGCAGAAACCAAACTCGATAAGATTCCTTTAATAGTCGCTATTGATCAATTTAAAAAATCAGTTCCTCAAGAACTATCCGGTATTAGCGAACTAATATCCCTATGTTTTGCCGAGAATTTTTTAACAGAAGATCTATACGGCCTAACTAAGGATCAAAACAAAGATGAAGTATTTCAAATAATCATCCGAGAACATCTTATGGACGAAGGAAGGCACCAACTGTTTTTTCAAAAATTACTTCGCTATCTTTGGACCCAACTCGACATATCTTCGAAAAAAATCATTTCTACATATTTGCCGAAATTCCTAGATCAGTTCCTTATGGATTTATACTCAATGGAGGCACGGGATAAATCTGTTTTGACATCCATCGGCATTATTGGCAATGAAGCTGAATTAATATTGGAAGAGGTTTACGACAAAACACTTTCTAATTGGCCTGGATACAAAGGGGGGCTCGCACATGCCGCTTCAACATATAAACTATTAGAAACTTCGGGTTTACTTGATGATCCATTTACATTTCAAAAATTGAAAGAAGCACAGTGGGTTCCATAGCTATTCCGAAAATCAAATATTTTATTATATTACAAGGTCTACAGGCTTGCATATTAGCCCGCCTATTTTACTATTTTCATTAATGCCGAAGCAATAATTATTTTTAACTACTTCCCACGCACATGATTCCCGGGAAATATCTACACGTACATTTTGTCGACGCGAAATACGATTTTTTAATTGTCATTCATTTTAAGGCTACAAAAAATGAAAATATGTTCAGAGGAAATATTATGAGTTCTCGAAAAATATACTTAGGGCTAGCCTCTACTGCTCACGACCCTGCCGTCGCAATCGTAGACTCAGATGGGAAAGTTCTATTCGCTGAAGCAGCGGAAAGGCATTTGCAAGATAAGCGTGCATGGTTTAGTCCCCCCGCAAGTCCGTTTCGAATAAAACAAATAATTGACACTTACGCACCAAACACTGAAAAAATAGTTCCCGCTATCTCTTGGGATACCGAAAATTTACAGACATTAATACGGGACTCTAAAAACGAATTAGATTTTTTAAATCAACTGAACCTTGATTCGTCGCAGATGGTCACCCATACGCTTGCATGGTCAGGGATAAATTTCTCTCACGTCGAATCGTTTAATCATCACCTTTCCCACGCAGCTGCGGCTAGCTACAGCAGTGAGTTTGAAAAGGCCGCTGTAGCCGTAATTGACGGTAACGGAGAAGGATCAGCGCTGTCTTTCTACTCTTTTGACTCCGGAAAGCTCGAATTAATTGATAATGCTAATAAAAGTACAGCTAGCCTAGGATCAATGTACGCCTATTTGTGCTCGGCTTGCGGTTGGGACCCCCTACTTGGTGAAGAGTGGAAGGTAATGGGTTTAGCACCCTATGGAAAACTCGATAAAAACCTTTATCAGGCAATGCGAGGCGCGTTTACAATAGACGGGCTAAATCTTCATAAAAATGGTGAGTCTCACGATAATTTTTTCTATCATTACCTACCTACGCGAGGAAGAATGCCGGATCAAACCGCGCTAGAGGTTGCCGATTTGGCATACACAGGACAGCGTGTCTTCACCGATATAGTCATGGATCTACTAAATAATTTACAAGAAATTACGGGATTTAGTGACTTGGTTTTAACGGGTGGCTGCGCGCTGAACTCTTCTTGCAATGGAGAGGTTATTGGTAATACAAAGTTTGATCGCTTGCATGTTAACTCTGCGCCATCAGATGATGGGAATGCCCTCGGTGCAGCTTATCTAGCTTATCTTAAAGACGGAAATACGATCCTTCCCAGGGCAGAATCCCTCACTCCTTACCTAGGAAGCTCCTTGTCAAAAAAATCACTAAACCATTTACGAAAATTTAGTGGCATTAAGTATTCCGAATGTACTTCGCATGAAAAATCCGAAAAAACAGCGCGGCTACTCGCTGAGGGAAAAATAATTGGATGGGCACAGGGTCGCGCTGAGTTTGGACCACGTGCACTCGGAAATCGTTCAATTTTAGCCGATCCGAGGTCGAACGCTGTTAAAGAAATCATCAACGATCGCGTCAAGTTTCGCGAGGAGTTTCGCCCTTTCGCGCCGTCCATACTTGACGAATATGGAAATGATTTTTTTGAACACTATCAAGTGTCTCGTTATATGGAGCGAACCTTGCGCTTTCGCGAATCTGTTCGATCTTTGATTCCTGGCGCTGTTCATATTGACGGTACCGGGCGATTGCAATCTGTACGCAGAGAGTGGAACGAAGATTACTACAACCTTATTTCGGCGTTTCATAAGTTGACAGGAATTCCATTGTTAATTAACACCAGCTTTAATGTTATGGGAAAACCAATTATCGCCACCGTTGAAGATGCAGCGGCTGTTTTTTGCACTTCCGGATTGGATGTTTTGGTAATAGAAAACACTATTTTTGAAAAATAGTGATTAACAGTTATATAGCGCTTTATTTTACGCCAAAAGTTAGAAAGTTAGAAAGTTAGAAAGTTAGAAAGTTAGAAAGTTAGAAAGTTAGAAAGTTATTCACTATTAATGCGTAAGGGATATTCTTTCGCTAACATTCATCATAAGTTGAATTTATTAACCAATTTTTTGGCGTTAACTATGAAATTTTTACTGACCTCTCATCCAGGCTACGGGCATATAAACCCATTAATTGCCTTAGGTATCGCGCTTCTGTCTCGGGGGCACGACGTAATCTACGCGACCTCAGCTGTATTTGAAAAACATATCTCAAATACAGGGATTAGAGCCATATCTGCTGGAGCAGAATGGACGGAATCGGATGTAGGCAAGCATTACCCAGAATTCAACAAACTCAACTTCCTCGAGCGCTCATCATGGATGGAGGATTTACTCTGGAATAAAGCGCCAAAGAGTATGATTCCTGACTTGCTTAAGATCATAGAGCAAGAGGATCCCGATTTACTTATTTCAAATGCCTACGATTGGTCTGGCGCACTCGCGGCGGAAATAAGTGGCAAAGCTCATGCACTTGCCTCTATCGCGGTTAAGGTACCAGGCATGTGCTTTGAAGCTATATTTGAAGAAAACTATCAATCGCATCGAAAACTCTTTGGTTTACAAGAAGATATTGATTTCAGTAGAACGCGGCGATACCTAGAACTATCGTTTATGCCCGAGTCATGGTCATTTCCAGGCTATCATGCTCATGCCAACGAACACTTCATTCGTCCATTATTCTATGACCTCAAAAATTCTGATAGTAATTTTAAGTGGAATCTACGTTTCTCTGAAAAACCGATGGTCTACGTAAGTCTCGGCACCGTTACGAATGACCACAGCCATCTATTTAGAGTGATCATAAATGCCCTGGCAGGCGAGGATTACAACGTAATCATGACCATAGGGGAGAATAACAACCCGCAACAATTCGACCCCCTGCCTGCAAATGTTCTCCTAGCACCTTACATTCCACAATCGCTGATACTTCCACAAGTTGACGTTTGTATTTGCCATGGAGGAGTTAGTACGGTTCTGGCCTCTCTTGCAGAGGGAATACCCTTACTTGTTTTACCTCTTGGGGCTGATCAGCCAATAAATGCAAGTGTTTGCCAATTACTAAATGTCGCGCCACCTCTACCCAAAAGGCTTATGTCGGGTGAGTATTCCGGGGCTGAGTCTCTTCAAGTAAATCGTGTAGATGAAGATTTTATTCGAACAACGCTTAAGAACATACTGGCTGATACATCGTACAAAGTATCAGCCCTGCGTATAAAGAATGAGATATCAGCTCTACCGTCACTACAAACTGCCGCCGTATTAATAGAGGAATTAGCCGAGAAAGTTAATATCGAAGCCTTAAAAGCCAAAGGCCCATGACTACGGATAAACACCTAAGATGAAATGTTATATTTTAAGGGTTATCGCAGGATGAAACTGATAACAAAGGAATACTGTAACAATCTGTCAAGGTTCCAATCTATCTGACCGTACCTTTTCAACAAGGTAATTAATGACTTCGAATATTTTTGTATAACCGCCGTCTAAAGTGCTTGAAACTATATAACGGCCATCAACGACAAAGGCCGGGGTCGAAGCGATTTGCATACGTCTAATACGGAAATCTGTTCGCTGTACTTTTAGCAATACTTCTTTTGATTTGTAAGTACTAACGAAATCTGAGTGACTAACACCAAAACCCTTAAAAAACTCTTCCAATTGGCGTTCCGTTTTTAGCTTATTACCGTTCTCATGTATTTCTTTAAAAACTACGTGATGCGCAAGATCGCCTAGGCCTAAGCTTTCTATCATATAATATAGCTCTGCGTGAACGCGCTGTGAATCTCTTAATATCGCAGGAAGATGCTCTAAGTCTATCCCTGCTGATAGCGTAGACTGCCATTCCTTAACTTTTGGTGCTGATAAATAGCAACCTTTACATCCATACCAAAAAACCTCACTAACGGTAATACTATTTTTGTCTGTATATAAAATAGGTTTTTTAATTTTTGAATAATGGATACCCTCCACAAACTTCGAGGTTTCTGCCAAAGAAAATATTGGCAGGATTGTGATCAACATCAGTATATATCGACGCATTTTAAAATCAACTCAAGATAATTTACATCGAGTAATTTTAACATGTATTTATGGAAACCATTACTATTAGATTAAAAATGTATGGATCTAGCG
This sequence comes from Flavobacteriales bacterium, assembly GCA_047638775.1. Taxonomy (GTDB): domain Bacteria; phylum Pseudomonadota; class Gammaproteobacteria; order Pseudomonadales; family Cellvibrionaceae; genus Agaribacterium. The sequence continues at coordinate 835 of JBLIMQ010000108.1, read as the reverse complement.
TTACGCAAATGAGTAAATAACCGAACAATTTAAGATCCTCTACTCAACGCTATTCAGACGTAAAGTGAACTGTTCAATAAACAATATATCCGTCATCCATATCCGACTATAGAATTTTATTAACTGAATACACACAGATTTATACTCTTCATTAAACCTCCATTTTAAACTGGCAAAACTCATGCAAACTCATGCGGGGACATATATGGACGATCCTCGAATGTCAAACAATACGGTGCCGAAATTTAAAAATACTGAAACTTTTTCGGTTACTACTATGTTTTATCTTCACCTTGGCAAACCGTCTTTTCTGTTTTTAAGATGGCGGTAACACTGACATATATCGGCGTCTAAAAACTAGAACTGGTTTTGCCAGTTCCGCGCCCCAATTAAGATCCGTACCTAGCCGCCTAAAACACCCACTCAGCCTAAAAAGCTATGTCCCCACCAGGCTATTACTAGGCCGGAAAAACCATTTAAAATCGTTGTTTCTGGTTACCGTTGATGAAAATATCGTAAACTAACTACTCCCTTACAATTATTTTTAGACTGCGACTTTATAAGTCTCTTTTCTATTTAGAATAACCCATACAATTCTGGCTGCCATTGCAACGCAGGCTTTGTTATATCCGCGCCCTTCAATGAGTTGATTCGCCCAACAGCTCACACGGTCTTTTTTGTTTTTACATCGAGAGATCACGGCTCGCGCTCCATGAACCAATTGCTTTCTTAGGTGACGATTCCCGCGTTTAGTAATACCTCCGCTCTTAAAGCAATCACCACGGCTAGATTGCTTCGGTGTTAAGCCCAGCCATACCGCGAACTCTCGTGCGTT
>JBLIMQ010000107.1:0-15083 GCA_047638775.1 Flavobacteriales bacterium | reverse complement strand
AAATCGTATGATGACTGTAGGCTAAATAATGCCTGCATGGTCGCCAATCAGAAAAAACTATATCGACTAAAAAACATCAAAAATATTTTGAAAAGTAATCAAGACAAATTGATTAGCGAAGATAAAAAACAACTAAACCTACTGCCACAAAACCACGAAAATATTCGTGGCCCTAAAAGCTTTCACTAAAAGGAAAAACCTATGTTTGACAAATTAACCTCTCAACTAAGACAACTTAAATTACACGGCATGGCGAATGCCTTTGAGCGTCAAAACGAACAGCCGAGCACCTACGATGATTTATCTTTTACGGAACGGTTTCAACTGCTTATTGACAGTGAAGCTACCGAGCGAGATGGGCGCAAACAAGATCGTCTTATCAAGGCCGCTAAGTTTAAAATATCTGCGAATGCGGCGGATATCGACTATCAACACCCTCGTGCACTTAAACGAGAATTGGTGGCTGAACTACTGCAATGTGGCTGGCTTACTAAGGCACAAAATTTATTGTTAACAGGACCCTGCGGCAGTGGCAAAACGTACATCGCGTGTGCGCTTGGCCATGAGGCGTGTATGAAAGGGAAGAGCGTCAAATACTACCGACTCTCCCGATTAATGCTGGCTCTCTCTCAAGCAAAAGCGGACGGCACTTACAGCAAGTTATTAGTGCAGCTTGCCAAGCTGGATTGTCTCATTTTGGATGATTGGGGCTTGGAGCCACTTGAAGCACCACAGCGAAACGATTTAATGGAAATTATGGATGATCGTCACGGGTCGGGATCGACCATGATATTGAGCCAGCTTCCCACCGACAAATGGCATCAATCCATCGGTGATAATACACTGGCAGATGCCATCCTTGATCGTGTTATGCACAACGCTCACCGAATAAAACTAAATGGCGATTCGATGCGAAAAGCCTCAAAAATTTGACTCATCGTGAACACTTAGTGTAATAATAACCTAAGCCCAATGAGTCGAAGGTCAGGTGTTCACGATGGCCGCCATTGGGTGTTCATGATCGCAAGAATACGTAATATGCAGGCCAACAAATTAAAAGACTACCTAGACAAAGAGTTAGGACTTCCTATTTTAAGCCACCCCTTTACGCCACAAAAATTTCACAGATATATGGACAAGGTTCAAAACAATCACCTAGCTAAAAATAGCCCGCAGGAATCTACTGCAACAAATAGTTCACTTGTAGCGGCTGTCAATAACGATACCTACAAGCAGTTTAACGGGCACGTACTACTTGTTGAGGACAACGCAATCAATCAAATTGTCGCGGGTGATATGATCGAAGATATGGGCTTAAGTTATGACCTTGCCGAAGATGGCAAGCAATCTGTAGATAAAATATGTAGTGGATCGCATTATGATATCGTTCTAATGGATGTGCAAATGCCCATTATGGATGGGTACGAAGCCACACGCACTGTACGTGCGAAAGGTTTAAAAAATCTAATAATTTGCGGTTTATCCGCGAACGCAATGAAACAAGATTTGCATAACGCTGAAGAATCCGGAATGGACGAATATGTCACAAAACCAATCGAACTTAGCGAATTAGAACGTGTTTTTAGTAAGCACTTAAAAGCAATTAAAACTTAAGGCCTTACGCATAAACATCAATGGTGATGATGCTCAGTAGCCTGAGGTAAGCTATTGTCACTACCTCCTTGATGACCATGATGAGCAATCGCGATATAACCTGTCCAAAAACCAAATATGATCAAGAAGATACCTGCAATTTGACGAATAGAACGATGTCTAACAAACGACTGCATTTGGCTTGCCGCAAGACCGCTTAAAACTATTGCCGGTAAGGTCCCCAAACCGAAGGCTAGCATAACTAAAGCACCGCCAATAACCCCGCCCTGAACACTTGAATACGCTAAAGCCGTATATACCAAACCACATGGAAGCCAGCCCCATAAAAAACCAAGGGCCAAACCCTGCTCAAGCCGTGTAACTGGCATCAAACTAGCGGCTAGTGGTTGTAAGCGCTTCCATAAGCCCGAACCGAGATACTCTAAGCGCGTCAAAATATTCCACCATCCTGCTAAATAAAACCCCATTAAAATTAGCAAAATAGCGGCAATAGACCGCAGTACGGGAAATGGCATCGCAAGCTGAATAACGGAACCTAGGTAACTGACCAGTGCACCGAGTAGAGAATAGCTAGAAATTCGACCTATATTGTAAGCAAAGATAATAGCGACACGTTTAGGTAAGGATGATTTTGCAGCGCCCATAGATAATGCCGCGCCAATCCCACCACACATACCAAAGCAATGTAGAGTACCAAAAAGTCCGATTACAAAAGCAGCGGTTAAGCTATCCAGATCCAAGTCACCCTCCATACCGAATTAAACAATAAATGAAATATTTTCAGTGAAAAATCAACGTAATAATAAGACTCCGCTAAAGGAAAATAACAATGCTGCATAAGCGGGCTATTGAAAATCAATCCTTCCCAAGAAGCTATGTGACTTAAGTATCCAAATTTTTCTTATTTGTTTTTGCGTCTGTGTGTTTTTTCTTATCAGTACCTATTTTGGGGTTCTCATCAAACAAAATACGCTTCCCCTGAGCATCAAGATCATCAAACTGGCCGTTTTTAACGGCCCAAAAAAATATAACCACTGCTATTACAACAAAAATCATGGCTATTGGGATTAACAAATAAATACTTTGCATAGAGGGTACTCTGTAACTTTTCATAAGTTTACATGAATTAGACGACATAAACTGCGTTGATATAAGATGTCAATCACTAATTCGAACTTAGTAAGTAGAATTTAACAACTAAAATTTAACAACTAAAATCCAGCAAAAACTCCAACACTAGATTATGACACTACAAATAAGAGTTGAAATTTGATACCAGTACTAGAACCATAACTAGAAACTAGAAACTAGAAACTAGAAACTAGAGTTTAGCCACCAGAATCCTTCGAGCATTCAAAACCACTATTAAAGAGCTAAACGACATTCCTAAAGCGGCCATCCAAGGTGAAACAAATCCAGATGCTGCCGCAGGTAACGCCAATATATTGTAGAAAATTGCCCAAGCAATATTTTGCTTTATCACCCTACGTACTAGGCTTGCACAAGATTTCGCTTTACCAATAACAGATAAATCATTCGACAGTAAAATGGCATCCGCATGTGAATGCGCCAAATCACTCGCATTCGACATCGCTACAGACACGTTAGCTTGGCTTAACACCGGCACATCATTAATACCGTCTCCAACCATCAGAACGGCTTCATGTTTTTGTAATGCGCGAAGAACATCTAACTTACCTTCTGGCTTAAGATCCCCTAAGCGATACTCATTTTCTTTTCTGTCTAATGCAGAAGGCGCCGCGCCACAAAAAGCATCGACGTTTTGTTGCCTATCTCCGCTCAATAACGATATTTTGGTATACGCTTCTCGCACAGCATTCAGACTAACATCCAGCCCTGCTCGTGCCTTATCTCCTAATTCTACCCAAGCAATAAGATTGCCATTACAGCTTAAACATTGCCATAAACCTACGCCAGGATAATGTTCAACATCCCCTACAAGCCTATCGTTTGAACACGTGTAATCTAATTTACCAAAGCGATAAATCTTCCCCATGATTTCACCTTCAACACCTTGTCCACCCACATTACGCACATTATTGGCACTTAAGGATGTAGAATACGGTGAAAATGCATCGGCTATCGGGTGACTCGAATATTTTTCTAATGCGGCAATATGTAACAACACTTCCGCATCCGACATATCGCTCATGTTACGAACACTTAATACCTCGATAACACCACGCGTTAAGGTCCCTGTTTTATCAAAAATAATATGGCTTATATTCGGTAATGTTTCCAGCAACTGCGCGGATTTAATCAGCAGACCTTCGTTGCGTAAACGATTAACCCCTACAGTAATAGCAACGGGTGTCGCTAGCGATAAGGCACATGGGCAGGTTACAACTAAAACCGACAAGGCCACCCAAAACGCTTGAGAGGAATCTATGACAGTCCAAACCCCGTATACACCTACAAAAATACACAAAACAGCCGCAACAAAATAGCCTGCAAATTTATCGGCAATAGCCTGTTGCCGAGGCTTATGATGACTCGCCTCTAGTACTAAGGTTTCGATTGCGGCTAAACGCGTGTCAGCACCCGTTGCACGCACCAGGATTTCAATCCCCAAGTCGCCATTTACGCTGCCCGCATAAACGTTAAAACCTTTGGTAAGTGAGCGCAATTCAGACTCGCCCGTCAATACAGCCTCATTGACCTGCCCTGAATCACTTAAAAGGCAAGCATCGACCGGTATCGTGGCTCCAGCAGTAACCCACAAATGATCGTCAATATTAACGGCACTTAATGGAATTAGACTGCGGGCATCAGACTCGATTTTCTCTACACTTATCGGTAAGACTTGACTTAAATGTTCAAATTCTTGATGTTTATAATGCCGAGCACGCGCCTCGATATTTCGCCCTAATAGCAGTAAAAAAGTAAACATCGACACAGAGTCGAAATAGACCTCACCACTATTGGTTAATGTTGAATAGATGCTAGAAAAGTACGCCAGACACAACGCCAGAGACACGGGAACATCCATATTCAACGAACCCAACATAAGGGCCCGCCGTGCACTGGTAAAAAAAGGAATAGCACTAAAGGCCATTACCGGCGTTGCGAACAATAAACTTACCCATCGCAACAGGTGTTGGGTATGTTCACTAATGCCTTGAGAATCACCAGCATACAACGCGATAGACACCATGCCGACCTGCATCATCGCTAATCCAGCAATGCCGATACGCAACAGTTCAGTCTTTGCATCCTTATCACGCTGTCCCGCAGCCGAACTAGTATTGGCCGGCTCTGGTCGATAGCCAATCGTTTTTAGCGCGGCGAACACCTGACTTAGAGAAACAACTGAATCGTCCCACTCAAGTAAGCAGCTATGTGAACTGACGTTGACAGTAACACGATCAATACCCTTTATTTCAAGTAGGTATTTTTCGATGAGCCATGAGCAGGCCGCACATGAAATCCCACCGACATTAAGCCTTGCTTGCTTATTCCCATTGCTGAGTACGGTAACAAAATTATGCTGCACATCTTCACGATCATACAGCTCAAATTGCACCGTCGAGTTTTCCGCTTTTTGTGCTTGAGTATCACGATACTGATAATAATCGGAAAGACCACTGCCATTGATAGTCTGAGCGACCGCACAACAACCAATACAACAGAAATCGCACTCTTTACCGTCTATAACACCGGAAAATTCGGCAAAGGCTGGAAGGCCACAGTGATAACAATTAGACACACTCGGCCCTTTTAATTAGAGCGAGAATATTAATAAACCGTCTTCGGTAACGGTATCGCGAATAGAAATTTCTCGTTTTAGAACCCAATACCGTTCGGAGTCTTTAGATATCGCACGTAGTTCGATATACCAGCGCGTTGCCGAAGGAACACTTAGATCCGCGCGGTACCGACCGCCTGAAACGCGGATTAACTTTGTAGAACGATCGAGCTCTGAGCTAGATGGGTGAGACAAATTTATATCTAATTGCAAGGTCGGATCAATCGCCAGCGCATCGTTTGCATAGAGTGTCAGTAATATTTCTTCGCTTTCAATTGATAAAGTAAGTGTACCGGTGATATTAAAATCTTCGGCTGTTTGCTCTGGTCCAAACTCTTCGTTAATTAATTTACCCACTCTGTAGTACTCACCCACTACAACATCATCACTATATTTAAATGCAATTGTGGCAAAAGTTAGACTCACAAGCACAACAACTATCAAGGGGGTAAATACCAACCACGCACCCCACTCTTTATACCAAACTTGACCAATTACTTCTTCGCGAGTGTCGATTGACATAGTGAACTTCTATTAATGTTTAAATGTTAACAACAATAACCCTAGTGTGAACCAGGGCCAATAAAACTACTATCTGCTTCAGCGTTGATTTCTGGCTTATCAATCGCATAAATAGATAAATGGATAAGTGTTTTTTCAATCGTGAATTCTGATTTTTTCACCGCAATACGCAAAGGCGAGGTAAAAACCTCTCCAGCCTCGACAAGTACAGGCCGGTAGGATTTCAATTTAAAATCATAACCACCGCTTAATTCAACGGCGTAACTGTGCGCCTGATTATCCATATTGCTAATTTTCAACATATAGATATTTTGAATTTCGTCAGCCTTCAATCGATACAAACGAGCACCGCGGTCGCGGATCATATCAACATTCAAAGGTTCGCGATCAAAGATGACATAAGAAAATGCCGATAGCATAATAAAAATACCCGCCATATAAGCAAAAACACGGGGGCGAAGAATTTTTGTATGCCCTGTCTCAATGGCATCAAGTGAGGTAAAACGAATTAAGCCCCTTTCGTATTTCATTTTATCCATTACGGCATTACAGGCATCGACACACAAGCCACAATTAATGCATTCGTATTGTAGGCCATCACGTATATCAATATCTACAGGGCAAACCTGTACACACCAGGAGCAATCAATACAATCGCCTAAGCCTTGGGATTTATAGTCGTCCTTTGGTTTTCGCGAACCACGGTTTTCTCCCCGTCCTTCGTCATAATGTACCGCAAAGGTATCCTTATCGTACATAGCCGATTGAAAGCGCGCATACGGGCACATGTATTTACAGACCTGCTCCCGCAACCAACCCGCATTCATATAGGTCATTACAGTGAAAAAACCTGTCCAAAATATCGCGGGGGTTGGTGCGCTCACTTGCAACATTCCCGTAAGCTCATGCTGATACGGCACGAGACCCAAAAGTAAGTCGCGTATTGGCATAAAGTAGCCAATAAATGTTACCCCAGTAATAAAAGCAATCAACAACCAGACACCGTGTTTAGCCGTTTTACGAGCAGCCTTTTCTAGGCTCCACGCCTGCTGATCCAGTTTCATTTGCTTATTTCGGTCGCCTTCAAAAAAGTGTTCAACCGAAATATACATCAAGGTCCAAACGGTTTGCGGGCATGTAAAACCACACCAAACTCGGCCAAATAAGGCCGTTACTGTAAATAAAACAAACGCCGCTATAATAAGCAGCCAACCAAGTAGAGCAAAATCTTGTGGCCAAAACGTCATCCAGCCAATATGAAATTGACGAGTGGGTAAATCAAACCAAACAGCTGGGCGACCATCAATAACAATCCAAGGCAATAACAGATACGCTGCGATTAACGGAAGACCGGTATAACGTCGAACGTTTTGAAAGAAACCCGTTATTTTTCGAGTATAGATTTTCTCTTCTTTTTCATAGAGGTTTCGATATCGAATTTCGGGATTAGAGGATTCAGAACTGGGAGATTCAGGGTTTGAATATACTGGACTTGATGATTCTTGCTTTGATCTTTCGTCTGACATACGGCGCCTAAAAGTTGAAGGTCTTTTAATCAGAGGTCGTGTGCTTTGAGTAAGCCACGATATAGGGCGTAACTATTTATCGATAAATACACTATCAATAAAGTAATTTTCAATAAACTATACTGCAACATACTGCATTAGGACTACATTCATGCTATCACTAAATTCACATTAGGCCTAAAGTTTGGCTCTAATCTAACAGCCTATTCAACTGTTGGCTAAACTGCTGACTAAATGACTGTGCAGCCGACATCATCATCGAACAACTTTTAACGTTTTGATTTAACCTGCATTAAGTGTTTCTTCTAGAACCTCAACCCAAAGCTTTAATCTAGCGCTTCAATCTATTACTACACTCTACATATTAGGTCCACAGCTAGACACAAAGAGCACCCAACTTTACGCTAGAGCTGATCAAATAGCCTTGTAAATTCATCGTAAACTCACAAGACTACTTTCGTTATCAACTACACCCTTACTCTTGAGATAAGGAGTAAACGTAAGCGGCTAATAAGTGAATCTTATCTTCACGTAGCAAATCTTTTTGTGCCGGCATTTGGTTCGCTCGGCCGTTACGTATGGACTGTAATACACCCTCCCGTGAACCGTCGTAAAGCCAAATATTATCACTTAAGTTCGGTGCACCAAGTAGAGTATTCCCTTTAGCGTCAGCACCATGACAGCTAGCGCAATTTTGCCCAAATAACGCCGCCCCGGTTTTCGCCATAACGGCATCGTGCTCTTGACCTGAAATTTGCAATACATGCTCAGTAATCAGCCCAACTTTCACTTCACCTAATAACTTACCCCATGCTGGCATACTGCCGTTACGCCCGTGAGTAATACTGGCCTTAATATTTTCTGGCGTACCGCCATAAAGCCAATCGTTATCACTTAAGTCGGGAAAACCAAAGTTCCCACCACCATCCGCGCTATGACATACAGAACAATTATTCGCAAATAAGCGTGTTGCCATTTTCATAGCTCGCCCATCGTCAATTAACTCTTCAGCGGTCATACCGTTGTATACCGAATAGCTCTTTGCGTAATCTTTAGCGCCCTTTTCTTGATCGTGATGCAACTCACCTGTTGAGGTCCAGTTCAAAATCCCTTTAAAACTACCCAAACCGGGATAGAACACCAAGTACACCAAACCGTACACGATAGTGGCTATAAATAAGTTGAACCACCAACGCGGAAGTGGGTTGTCGTACTCTTCAATACCGTCATATACATGCCCAGTTGTTTTATTTTCTGGGTCATCGTCGTCACTTACCGCAACTTTACGGTTTGCCATTAATACCCAAAGTACAAGCCCAATACACGTAAGTGTCAGGATAATAATCCACAGGCTCCAAAAAGTTGTCATTATAGGTCGCCCTCTTTTTCTGAAGCAGTTTCGGCCTGCTTCACTGTATTTTTGTTTATGTCTTCATCTGCAAATGGCAAGTTGGCCGCATCGTTAAATCGCGACCGACGTCTTGGCGCGAACGCCCACCAAGACACGCCGACTATTGCAAAGGCCATGAATGCTAAGGATAAGTAACCTTTAAGTTGTCCGTAATCCATAGTCTTATCGCTTATGCGTCAGCAAGGTTCCAAGCTGCTGTAGATAAGCAACTAAGGCATCAATTTCAGTTACACCCTCAACCGCTTTTTCCGCGCCGGCAATTTGCTCGTCGGTATAAGGCACACCAACATAACGCAAAGCTTTCATTTTAGCGGCCGTATAAGAGCCATCGACTTCGGCATCAAATAACCACGGAAACGCAGGCATATTTGACTCAACTACAACATTACGCGGGTTATACAAATGCGCGCGGTGCCACGTATCCGAATAACGTTTACCAACACGCGCAAGGTCAGGACCCGTACGTTTTGATCCCCACAAAAACGGGTGTTCGTAAACAGATTCCCCTGCAACCGAGTAGTGCCCATAGCGCTCAACTTCTGCGCGCAAGGGTCTAACCATTTGCGTATGGCATACATGGCAGCCTTCACGAATATAAATGTCCCGGCCTTCTAGTTCGACGGCGGCTAACGGCATTAAACCCTCAATGGGTTCAGTGGTTTCTTTTAAAAAGAATTGCGGGACTATCTCAACCAGTGCACCAAAGCTAATGGCAAATACCGTTAGTATCACCATCAATCCGATATTTTTTTCGACTAAATCATGATTTTTCATTATCGGTGCTCCTTAGGCCGCTCGCGCGTCAACAGATTCGGCTTCAGTATCACCATCTTCGATAGTGCGATAGACGTTATAAGCCATTAATAACATGCCGACTAAAAATAGAAAGCCTCCAAAAAACCGTACAAAGTAACCGGGGTAACTCACGGCAATTGTTTCTGCAAAGGTATAAGTCAAACTTCCATCTTGGTTAAACGCGCGCCACATAAGGCCCTGCGCCAAACCGTTAACCCACATAGAAGCGATATACAGTACGGTACCAAAACAGGCCAAACCAAAGTGAATACCGATGAGACGAACACTCCACATTTTGGCTTTGCCCCATAAAATTGGAATCAGATGGTACAGAGCACCAATAGAAACCATGGCTACCCAACCCAGCGCACCAGAGTGAACATGACCGATGGTCCAATCCGTATTGTGTGATAAAGCATTCACCGTTTTGATCGACATCATCGGCCCTTCGAAAGTCGACATTCCGTAAAACGATAACGATACAACCAAAAACAATAACGTAGGGTCAGTGCGTAATTTATGCCATGCGCCAGATAAAGTCATTACGCCGTTGATCATTCCGCCCCACGATGGCGCTAGAAGAATTAGCGACATAACCATACCTAAGGATTGAGTCCAATCGGGTAAGGCTGAATAATGAAGGTGATGAGAGCCGGCCCAAACGTATAAAGAGATTAACGCCCAAAAATGAACAATAGATAACTGATACGAATAAACAGGACGGCCCGCTTGCTTGGGAACAAAGTAATACATAATGCCCAAGAAACCCGCCGTTAAGAAAAACCCTACGGCATTGTGTCCGTACCACCACTGGACCATGGCATCCATAGCACCGGCATAGGCCGAGTAGGATTTAAGGGCATGAACGGGAACAGCCATACTGTTAACGACATGCAGAATGGCCACAGTTACAATGAAGGCTCCAAAGAACCAGTTTGCTACATAAATGTGCGATGTACGGCGCTTTACGATCGTGCCAAAAAACACAATCCCGTAGGCAACCCAAACTAGGGTAATGGCGATATCAATCGGCCACTCTAGTTCGGCATATTCTTTTGCTGAGGTGTAACCCATAGGTAAGGTAATCGCAGCGGCAAGAATGATGAGCTGCCAACCCCAAAATACAAATGGGATTAAAGGCCCGCCAAAAAGTCTGGCCTGACACGTTCGCTGTACCACATACAACGACGATGCAAATAACGCACAACCACCAAAAGCAAAAATGACGGCATTCGTGTGTAAAGGACGCAATCGACCGAAATGGGTATAAGGCTGAAATAAGTCATTAAGACTAGGCCAAAACAATTGTGCCGCGAGTAAAACTCCGACACTCATACCTACGATACCCCAGACAATGGTCATAATTGAAAACTGTCGAATAACATGGTAATTGTACTCAACGGGCACACTAGCGCTCGATGCTTCACTCGTCATAAGTAGTTCCTGACTAAAAAATACAGCAAAAGAAAATGAAAAACGGCCAACACTGATTAAGACTATCGCCTTACTATAAGTAAAAACCCTAGCAAAACGAGTTCACCGCGAACATTAGAATTATTAGAAGCTAAAAGGTAGCCCCGACATTATAGAAGTACACAGGAATGATAGCTTGATCGGGATCAAAATTAATAAGGATCAAGCTATCATCGTGCAAATGCTCGTACTGAGCTTATGATTAGACACGCAAGCTCTGGGCTTGCGTTGATATAGGCTCGACTGAAGCCTTATAGAAATTTACGCCCTTTACGAGCGGCAATTCGTAATCGCAAGGCATTTAATTGAATAAACCCTGCAGCATCCTTTTGATCGTAAGCACCGGCATCATCTTCAAACGTTGCAATTTTTTCATCAAACAGGCTGTCATCAGAACGACGACCTACAGCCGATACCGCACCTTTGTATAACTTAAGACGCACATCGCCATTAACAACGGATTGAGATTCATCGATAAGTGCTTGTAACATTTTTCGCTCTGGGCTCCACCAATAACCGTTATAAACCAGCTCGGCATACTTTGGCATTATAGAGTCTTTCAAATGGGCTGCTTCACGGTCTAGCGTGATCGATTCGATTGCACGACGCGCTTTTAGCATAATAGTGCCGCCCGGTGTTTCGTAACAACCTCGCGATTTCATGCCTACATAACGATTTTCTACGATATCTAAACGGCCAATACCATGAGCGCCACCAATTTTATTTAGGGTTTCTAGAAGCGTTGCTGGTGACATCACTTCACCATTTATAGCAACTGGGTCACCGTTTTCATAGCTAAGTTCAAGATACTCAGCCTTATCTGGGGCTTGCTCAGCCGATACCGACCAACGCCACATCCCATCTTCAGCTTCAGCCCACGGATCTTCTAAAATACCACCTTCATAGGAAATATGCAGTAAATTTGCATCCATTGAATAAGGCGATTTGGTTTTTTGTTTTTGGTAATCGACAGGGATATCGTGTTTTTCACAGTACGCCATTAAGCTTTCACGTGAATTCAGGTCCCATTCGCGCCAAGGGGCGATAACTTCAATGCCAGGCATTAATGCATAAGCACCAAGTTCGAAGCGAACCTGATCGTTCCCTTTACCCGTCGCGCCATGAGAAATGGCATCAGCACCGGTTTCTTTCGCTATTTCAATCAATCGCTTAGCGATCAATGGTCGCGCAATGGATGTCCCAAGTAAGTATTCACCTTCATAGATAGCATTAGAACGAAACATGGGGAAAACATAATCGCGAACAAACTCTTCACGAAGATCATCAATATATATTTCTTTAATTCCTAAGGCTTCAGCCTTCGCGCGGGCAGGCTCAACCTCTTCCCCTTGACCAATATCGGCCGTAAACGTTACGACCTCACAGTTATATTCTTCTTGTAACCACTTAACGATTACTGATGTATCTAAGCCGCCTGAATAGGCAAGCACAACTTTTTTGATGGAAGAAGACATCGATGCTCCAGAATATTGTCTAAAAGATGAGGTATTACGAGTAGTTACCATCACTCACGGGCGGAGATTATAGCGGTTTTCACCGCCATAAACCACTGCCGAAGACCCTAAATACCCGCGGGCTGGCGCTTAGAGCACGACAAATTAATGAAAGTTTTAACGGTGATATCTATTGAACAATAATCACTCAATGGCCACGACTATGTGTTAGCTTTATGGGTTAGCTTTATGGGTTAGCTTTATGGGTTGGCTTTATGGGTTGGCTTTATGGGTTGGCTTTATGGGTTGGCTAGCGTGTGAGCGTTAACGTGAACTACTTTATAAATAAGCAAGTCACGAGCCCTAATCGCACCCTAACTCTTTGCAAGCGTGAATTTATCCAATAATTTACGTTCTTCGTGACTCATTTGAACAAGTAGATTATTACAATTGTTCGAGTTCTCGATGGCTTGATCAGTCAAACGGCCACTATCAATAATTTCGACTAGTTTGTCGCGTACGTGCGAAATTTGAGTTTGCTGATCGCTTGAATTGCCCGTCAACGCGGTATTCTGTTCGCTCAAGTGGCGAATAATGCGCTCCATATCATCAATGCTACGCTTAGTATCTTCACTGGCACTAACGGATTCACCCGCAACAGACTGTGTACTATCCATCAACGCGACGGCTGCATCGCTACTTTGCTTTAATTCTTCGATTACGGCGTAAATTTCAGCGGTAGAGTCACGCGTTTTGGTTGCCAAATTCCTCACCTCATCAGCAACAACAGCAAAGCCACGCCCCTGCTCACCTGCGCGAGCGGCTTCAATCGCTGCATTCAAAGCGAGTAAGTTTGTTTGTTCGGCAATACTTTGAATTACACTTAATATATTGCCTATATTTTCCGTCGCGGCACTCACTTTTTTAACCGTTTTAGCCGACGAGTCTATATTGAGCTCTAACTGATGAATACTCTCAACATTAAGCGTAGTACTACTCTTACTAACGTCTACAAACTGGATCAGTTCACTAATGTGATCCTGAATACCACCCAACGCCAAGCCCATCGAATCTGTAGAGCTCGTCATTTGATCCGATGAACGCTCAATATCCGCCATCAATGTCATTTGTTTGTTGCTAAGCTGCCTCGCATCGCCATTTGCCTTTTCTGCATCAATCGCAAATGCTTCGACCTGCTGAGATTTTTGAATTACAGATTCAATTACCGAACTCAAGTTTTGAGACAGCGTATTTACATGACCTGCAATCGTGCCAAATTCATTTTCGCTGTCATTATCAATCCGAATTGATAAGTCACCACTGGAAATCAGCGACAAGCTATCAACTGTCTTCTTAAGGGGGTTTCGAATTCCCACAAATATTCGCGTACCAACAAATACAGCAACACAAAGAGCAAGAACCAAAATAACTAAGCCTACTTTGACACTACGCGAAGACATTTCTGTAATTTCATTCATCGTACTCGCGGTAAATGAATCGATCGTGGAAATCTGTGAAGTCATCAAACTAAGGTTTTGGGATAGAACCTCTCGGTAATCGGCATAGGTTGTAGCGCGCCCCCCTGTACCCTTTAACCACCTGACTTGACTTTGATATAGACCACGATTGTTATTGGTGGCATATTCGATAACAGCTCCATATTTACCCAGAACCTCCTCCATTACGGGATGACGCTCAACAATACGGCGTTTAAGGTCTGCCATAATCGCCAAATGCGTATCCAACTCACTTTTCGCATCTTCGGCCTCCCAAGGATCGAGAATAGTCGGTAGTCGCAGTAGAACCGTTACCGATTTTTGTACGTGAGATGCAAACGAGCGAGATTCATTAATACTGGTTGATACTCGGCGGCCCCCACTCGAAGAAAGCTTTCTAACTTCAATATCAAAATCCAACTTTTTCGAAAAAGCTCCCGCCTCTAATTTACCCAACGCCTCTACACGCAATATAAAAGCCGTATAAATAGCGTCATCTTGCTCCAACAGTGAATTAACAGAAGCCTGCTGACGTTCAATTAAAGACTGCAATTCACCTTCAGAGAAGTTTTTAATATATTTACCTGACTCTTCACCATATTCTTCTACGGCATAACGTAACTCGCCGGCAAGAACGTCAATATCTTTTCGAACACGATTGCGTATCGACTCATCAAGTGAATTACCATATTCGTTTGTTAACTTATTTAAACTTAGGATTTTAATTTCGATGTCTTTCGACGCCAACTGTAATGGCATAATGGTATGAGAGGTAAAACGGAATTTTTCCAAGGATGAAATTTGTTGGCTCAGCAAATACCCACTTACCAGAAGGATCAAGCACGACAAAATCACAAATGCCAAAATGACTCGTGTTGTTATAAGCTTTAACTTCACAACAAATCCTTAACCGAAACGAAGGGGGAATGACTATTGATAAATTTCTCCCCGCCCGTGAAAACCCTCAGCTACTACCGTTGAATCGACATTACTTTTGGTAATTAGTACCGGCTCTAAATACATCGC
>JBLIMQ010000106.1:0-15121 GCA_047638775.1 Flavobacteriales bacterium | reverse complement strand
AGAGAGCCATATCTTTTGGCCACAAGTTAACCAAACACCAAAGGTCTTAGACCAGTTATTAGACGGATATGACTCCATCGTTGACTTTCCCGGTTGTCTGCATCTAAAAACCTTACTTAATCACTACCCTAACGCAAAAGTCATTCTTACCCTACGCTCTGCCGAACAGTGGTATGAAAGTGCATTGGAAACGATCATCAACCCTTACCAAGTTATTGATTATATGTTTAAGCGCGGTATACGTGTTCCATTTTCGAGCCGTGAACGCAGCAGCATGCGCATGTATATCTATATGCGTAAACGTATTCATGAAGCGCTATACCAGAATAACTACCCGTCTAAGGCTCAGGCCATCGCTTCGTATAAACGCCATATTGATTACGTTCAAAAATTAGTCCCAGAGAACCAGTTACTCAGCTACGAAATCACTACTGGCTGGCAACCATTGTGCGAATTTCTCGAACTAGACATACCTTCTTCAACATTTCCAAATACAAACCCTCGAAGCCACTATCAACAGTTACTAAAGCGCTTCAGTAGCTAGAGCTGGAACTAGCGTCGTCTAGAATTACGAATAGATTTACTGAGCCGCCTTTTTGATAAGAAGAGCGCGCATAGTACCCCTGAGAGGGCCCCATATAGGTGAGATTCAAATGAAATACCTTCTCGGCCAGGGAACACGCCAAAAAACATACCCCCATATAAAGCCAAGACAATAATAGCGATTAGGATATTAAGCGGTTTTCGTTCAAACCATGCCATTGCTATGGAGAGGCTCCATAAACCAAAAATCCAACCACTAGCACCAATATGTGCCGAAGGGCGGGCAAAAACCCAAACCAATAGACCCGTGCTAAATATAATAAAAAAACTGCTCAAAAGATAAAAACTACGACCACGAAATAGGCATAAAAAGCTCAACACAGCAAAACCGCTTAAATTACCCAAAAGATGTTCCCATGAGCCGTGCAAGAAAGGTGACGTAAATATATAGGGCAATGTCGAGATTTTATGCGGGATTAGAGAAAACTGATAAAGGACACCGTCAAATAAGACGTTAACACAATGGATAATGAGCATTAATACCATTGGGTAAACGATAAGCTTAAAATCTTGACTAAAACGTTTTCGCATAAGATATTCAGGTTAGAAGCATGAAACCACATCATATTCTGAAGAGCTTCAGATTTGAATCCATCACGTCAATTTAAAACCTATTAGAAACTTAGTTCTTCGCTCTAAATACTGGGCTGTATGAGTCCCTTTATGTCTTGATGCTAATTTGCGTGTATTTATGCCAAAAAGATAAAATACTCCGTCAAACATCCTATAGCCAGCTAAAGTTAAGACCATAGCAACCCTTTCTTTGGTGTACGAATGTCTGAATTTCAAAGCCTGAGTGCAGAAGTAATAGGCGCACTTAGTCGATTAAGTTTATTACCTCTCGATATTCTTGCTCTTGATACCCGTCAAGCCGTAATGTGCTTACAGCAAAAGGTAGCCCAACTTCCCGAAGTTTTTGACACCCATATCCATTACGGAAATAAAAGCGACATAACGTCTTTGTCCCATACAATTTTTACGATCATTGAAAATCGCTATATATTGGTGGTCGAATTAAAAAATGACACAGTAAACGATACTCCAATCAATTTATACCACCCCTTTATTGAAGGCGCATGCGCCAGCTTGGCCTGTCATGTTAAAAACCACGAAGAGATAAGTTACCGTAGCTTCGAGCAAATCGGAAAAGCCCACTACGAAGGCCGCTGGACTTGGGATATTAAACATAAGTCAATTCACCTCTCACCTTCGTGGAGCCAAATGCTCGGCTACGATGAGAATGACAAGCCCTATACAGGCTCAAATTGGTCAGAACTTTTACATCCAGACGATAAAGACCGCGCCGTCAATACGATTGACCAATGTAGAGAAGGCATGTCCGGAAATTACCACGATGAATTTAGACTACTCTGTAAGTCTGGTAACTACAAATGGGTAAGCGCCTACGGTAAAGCGATAGAATTCGACCAAGACTCGCGACCGAGTAAAATTCTGGGCTTACATTGTGATATTGACCTACAAAAACAACAGCAATTCGACATTGAGTCTAAAAAAGCCGATCTGCTTAAAACGGAGGACCTCCTCGAAAAATCCAGCGAAGCGGCCAATATCGGTAGCTGGGAAGTTAATTTGAGCTCGATGAACGTGCATTGGAGTAGGACAACTCGACGAATTCTTGAGGTTCCAGACGACTACAGTCCAAGTGTCGAGACAGGCTTAGATTTCTATAAAGACGGCTGGAGTAAGGACTTAATTACTCAACGATTTTCCGAATCGCTTGAACAGGGTAGTAGTTACGACGAAGAACTCATCATCATAACCGCCCAAGGTCGCGAGAAGTGGGTTCGAGTAATTGGTTCATATGACAGTAGCGATGCCTCCCAATTGCGCGCATATGGTTTATTCCAAGACATCGATTCAAAAAAACGCTCCTTAATAGATTTAGAAAAAACACAACACCAGCTCGAAGACTCCAACAAGCGCCTAGACCTTGCCACCAGTTCAGCGGGCATTGGAGTGTGGGATTGGAATTTGATCGACGATGAGCTCCGTTGGGACGACATGATGTACCGTATATACGGCGTCAGCCCTAATAAATTTACGGGTGCTTACGAAGCCTGGACCAATGGCCTTCACCCAGAAGACAATGACTTTGCCCAAAGTGAAGTGCGAGCCGCACTGGAAAATATACGACCCTTTGATTGTGAATATCGAATAGTTCAACCATCTGGAGAAGTGTGTTTCATTAAGGCTAACGCTATTATTATTCGTGATGACACCGGTAAGCCCCTTCGAATGATTGGCGTGAACTCGGATATCACGAATCGAAAAAACACTGAAAAAGCGCAACTTGTAGCGCTTGAAGCTGCAGAGCACGCAAACCGAGCAAAAAGTGAATTTTTAGCGTCAATGAGTCACGAAATTCGTACTCCCCTAAACGGCGTGTTAGGCATGCTCAGCCTTGTACTACGCAAACCTATAGAAGACAACAATCGACATAAGCTTCTAACGGCCAAAGATAGTGCCCATAACCTTCTTAATATTCTCAATGATATCTTGGACTTCTCTAAAATCGAAGCCGGAAAACTCGAGCACGAGGAGCTCGACTTTAACGTTCGTCAACTACTTGAAAACACTGTGAAAAATTTTGCTGTTAAAGCCCAGGAAAAATCTTTAGATATAATTCTCGATAGTTCTGGCTTAGAAAGTACTTGGGCCTGTGGCGATCCAGGTAGAATCCGTCAGATAATAAACAACCTTGTTGGCAATGCCCTAAAGTTTACACACGAGGGCACAATAACCATTACCGCAAAAATCACTAAAAATAGCTTTGGTAGGCACCTATTCACATGTACGGTAAACGACTCGGGTATTGGAATACCCGAACAAAAAATTACATCTATTTTTGAGTCATTTACACAGGTTGATGCGTCGACTACACGTCGATACGGTGGGACTGGATTAGGCTTAGCAATAAGTAAACATTTATGCGAGATGCTTAGCGGTTCAATCAGCGTTCAAAGTAGGATTCAAAACTATGTTAAAAATGAACACGATATTAAACATGAATATGAGAATCAAAAAAACTCTGGCAGCACCTTCACCATCAAACTCCCCTTAAACTCAACCGATAAACCACATACCACGTCAACGCCAACAAAAGGCCTTAAAATACTGGTCATTGAAACCAAAAAAACTATAGCAAATCATTTAACAATACAGTTTGAAGCCTGGGCTTGCAGCGCTATACACTGCAATTCAATCACAAAAGCTATGAGTGCTCTTGAATCAAAAAACGATGTACTCTTCGATTTAATTATCTGTGACTCACAACTTGATGGTGCAGATAAAATTGGCGCGACATTAAAGAATCATGATTGCAAAAATCCTCCCAAGGTTATCCTCAGTGCTCAAATTCACGAAAGCTATACCGCACACGCACTTAAAAGCTGCAACCTTAACGGTGTGCTATACAAGCCGTTAATGGCTACTGAACTTATTGAAACACTTAATGCAGCCGTTAAATCAAGGCACCACGATGACCTCATTACACAGCAGTTCAACCCTATAGAAACGAATGGCTTTGACTCGACGTCAATAATCAAATGGCCTGAAACGGCACGTATTCTAGTTGTCGAAGATAATGCCGTTAATTTAGCGGTTGCTATCGATATGCTCGAAGCCATTGGGCTAAGTTGTGATTCGGCTAATAACGGGCTCGAAGCCATCGCAGCACTTAAGCAATCGATCTCTATCGCGCCTTACTCCTTAGTTTTAATGGATTGCCAGATGCCTGAACTTAATGGCTATGACGCAACACAAAAAATTCGCATGGGAGCAGCCGGAAAGCTTTACGTACAGGTGCCGATTGTTGCGATAACCGCAAATGCAATGCGTGGAGATAGAGAACGCTGTATTCAATCTGGAATGAATGATTATATTGCCAAACCAATTGAACCCGATGAGGTTAGTTCAAAAAATGCAACAGTGGTTACTCGTAGAACCCGCAAACGCAGTAACGTTCATACCGGAAAAACAAAATTACTACACGCATAATCACGCTATTGAACCACATACGACCGAACCACATACAACCGAACAACAAAACCACATTCCAAGCGACGAGTGGGACCTTAACGATTTTCTTGAACGCTTCGACAACAATCACGATCGTGCAAAACGCTTAATCGGGATATTTATGAAAAATCTTCCGTCTATGCTCGAAGAGCTCCATTGCGCTCATTCCGCAAAAGATTATCCACTACTCGATATTCAGCTTCATACCTTACTGGGTGCATCTCACAATATAAACGCCTCTAAATTGGGCGATCTGTGCGCACAAATACAATATCGCTGTAAACAGCTAATATCTCAAAATCCATCAAGTGATGCCGACAACTCGGTTAATATTTGTAAGATAAACGCCTTAGTCCAAGCTTTAGATGCCGCAAGCAAAACACTAAAAATCTGCGTTGAGCAGTGGCTGAACCAAAAAAGACCATAACATTTGCATGTTATGGTCTTTAAGTATCACGAGTATTCAGCGTCTAAGAATAGTAAATACGTGCAAATATTTAGGATTTGAATCTTAGGTTCTAAATCTTAGGTTCTAAGACTTAGGTTCTAAGACTTAGGTTTTAGGTAAGGTAACCCCAGTCTGCCCTTGATACTTACCGCCACGATCTTTGTAAGATGTATCGCAAATTTCATCAGACTCAAAGAACAACATTTGTGCAACGCCTTCATTGGCGTATATTTTTGCCGGTAGCGGAGTTGTATTAGAGAACTCCAAGGTTACGTGCCCTTCCCATTCAGGCTCCAAAGGCGTGACATTTACAATAATACCGCAACGCGCGTAAGTCGATTTCCCCAAGCATACGGTAAGCACTGAGCGTGGAATACGGAAGTATTCGATCGTACGAGCCAAGGCAAACGAGTTAGGAGGAATTATACAAACGTCACTCTTTATGTCGACAAAACTGGCATCGTCAAAATTCTTTGGATCGACCACAACTGAGTGTACATTAGTAAAAATCTTAAATTCATCAGCACACCGAACATCATAACCGTAACTCGATGTACCATAGGATATAATACGTTCGCCATTTTCGGCATACCGTACTTGGCCAGGCTCGAAAGGTTCCAGCATGCCCTCTTTCTCCGCCATGCGGCGTATCCACTTATCCGATTTAATACTCATAGTTTTCCTCATTCGTTAATGGTCGCGATGTTACGCACCTCTTTGAGCTTTCGCAATATTAACTAATCCACAAGCCCTTTAAATGCAGACAGATGTTATTTTTCGGCCTTTTTTGCATACCACTCACGCAGTACATACCATGCTTGTTTCTTTTGTCCGTTTTCAGAAAGTAAGCCCTTACGGTTCCAAAAGTCTTGAATATTCGGTAAAGGTCTTCGTGGAGAACGGAAATCTTTTAATATCCAAGG
Source organism: Flavobacteriales bacterium (assembly GCA_047638775.1). Classification (GTDB taxonomy): domain Bacteria; phylum Pseudomonadota; class Gammaproteobacteria; order Pseudomonadales; family Cellvibrionaceae; genus Agaribacterium. Next base: position 9,109 of record JBLIMQ010000106.1, on the reverse strand, counting down.
ACTTACACCACGTAAAAATGGCATATTATCCAGCATTTTCAAATTATTGGTATAAACCAAGGCTTGGTTTTCTTCCGTAAAACGCTGCTGATCACTGCCGTGAGCACCAAACAACGCTCCTGCACCAAACTCAGAAATAATTACAGGTTTATTAGCACTGGATTGCCATTTCATATCCGCACAGCTCTCGGGAGTATCGGCGTACCAACCGCAATAACTATTAACACCTATGACATCAACAACCTTGACTAAAGGGTCGTCAATCACCTTCCCGTACTTGTTTGAGCCTTGCGTATCCATCGCAGCGGTAACCAAGCGGCTGGAATCCAACTCGCGCGTTCGCTTAATCAGTCGCTCTAAAAACCTATAGCGGGCCTTATGGTTAGGCGTCTCATTTGCCACCGACCACAAGATAATGGACGCACGATTCTTGTCACGAGAGATCATCTCACTCAATTGCTGTTCAGCTTTGTTATAGACCTCCTCTTGCTCGAACAATACTGTCCAATAAACGGGAATTTCAGACCAAACCATTAGCCCCATTTCATCGGCCATTCGCAGCATGTTTTCGTTATGTGGGTAATGCGCCAAACGCACAAAATTACATCCTAGATCTTTCGCCCATTGCAACAGCGTACGCGCGTCGTCTTCGCTCCAAGCACGGCCGTCACCGCGTGGCGACTCCTCGTGTATGCTAATACCGCGCATAAATATTGATTCGCCATTCAGGAATATTTCATCTCCCTGAACAGTAATTGAGCGAAAGCCAATCTTATCCGAAACAGTACCTGTAACAGTACCTGAAGTAGAGCGCTCAGCTGTAGATTTTTCCACCAAGCTCAGCTCAATATCATAAAGTTTAGGCGATTCTGGTGACCAAAGTTCAGGCTTAACATTTAACTTGGCATTAACAGAACCCGACCTATCAATTGTAAATACCTTTTTATACTTTAGCTCCGGTATAGAGACCATGAGCTCCACTTTAGATGGTGAATTTGTCGAATGAGACTTATCGACCATTGCCGAGAAATGAAGTGTATTATCACGATAATCAAAGTTGTAATCTGAAATCAGCTCTTTGTCTAACGCCAAAACTTTAACCGGGCGAGTTATGCCTCCATAATTCCACCAATCCGTATTAACGGTTGGAATCTGATTTCGCTCACGACGATTATCGACTTTAACCACGACGGAGTTATTACCTGACATCAACGCTGAGTCGATATCGAATTGAAACGGCGTAAAACCTCCCTCATGCTCGCCTAGCTTTACGCCATTTAGATAGACTGTAGCCTTGTAGTTCACAGCATCAAAATACAGGACATAACGCTTGGATGTTTTTTTCTGCAATGTAAAATCACGCTGATACCAAATAGTCCCCTCATAAAGGAACAACTCTTGCCGCTGAGTATTCCAGTCACCGGGCACTTGTAGTTTGTCGCTAGTTTCGAAATTATATTCGATCAAATCAGACGGTTTTTTTGTTTTTGCGTTTTTAAAATAGCCATTACCGTGCTCCTCATATCGGTGATTGTAAAAACCGTTTTCATAAGGGTCAACAATAATACTCCAAGCGCCATTTAAATTCGTATGACTACGAGCTGATGGATTTTGTATTAAATCAATGGCATAAGCCGGGGAATATAAACCACAGCATAGACATATATATAGACATAACGTAACAGCATTAAATAATACTTTTTTAAGACTCATAGCGCTCTCCGGCTTTTAACCTTTCTTTTTCTTTGACTGCAAATGCACTAATACTTCAATATGCGGTGTTTGTGGGAATTGATCTAAACCAACGACGTCGACTACTTTATAATCCTGAGCATAAAAGTCTTCAATGTCTCGCAGCAAAGTAGCTAAATTACACGACACGTATAAAATATCTGTGAATTGGCGCTTTTTAGTTATCAGCCCCTCTTTAACTTTCAAACCATCGCGTGGCGGGTCCAAAATAAGAATTTCTGGAGTTGCAATGTTTTCATGCATTTTTGTAAACACATTGTCATCATACAAATTACAGGCGTAGCCCTCAACACCTGCCAGGCCACGTGAATTTAGCGTCTCGATAGCGTGAGCAGAGCCCTCTAATGCAACTATTCGAGAAAACCCACGTTCAGCACATATTTCAGTAAAATTTCCTGAACCACAAAATAATTCAAGTACACCATAATTATTCGGTAATTCGGCCAGCTTTTCGCGTAACCAGTGTTTCATACTCTGGTTTTGTTCAGCGTTAGCTTGCTGAAAGGGTAAGCGGTGATTCACAGCGACCTCTTCAGCCGATATCGAATCGTCTAGATTCAAGGTCGTCAATTGCGCTTTACCATTTCGGCCTTGCTTGGGCTTCCAACTAGAATTTGGCAATTGTGATTTTAATTGTTCGAAGCTCTGCTGATTAGTCGCTGTCAGTATCGGGCAATATTCAACCGGCACTAAGCTATTACTGCCCGCCGCAACAAAGCCAATAGACTTTCCGTCGGTTTTAAATTGAACACGATTGCGGTAACCCACCGATTGTGACGACCCAACAATATCTTTTACGCAATTCTGAGCGTCTATTCGTGCAAAAGCCGCATCGAGACGACGCTGCTTTTCACGCAACTGTTCGTCATAATGAATAAATTGCCAAGCACAACCGCCACAATGTTGCTTACTAAAACCATGGTGCTCACACGGCGGATCGATTCGATGCTCACTGCGATGCTGCAGTTCTAATAATTTAACGACGCCATGACGTCCTTTTACTTCCGTGATCTGGAAGCGTCCACGCTCGCCATGCCACACTCCGGCACAGAAAAAGACTTGTCCATTGACATGACGTAAAACCGCACGCCCATCATCCGCAATATCCACAACTTCCGCTTCAAATTTATTATGAATACGTAAGGTGTTTTCACCCGGAACAGGCGTGAATTTTTGAGCGGGCTGAAAGGGCTCTGACGTATTTGATTTTTTCTTGGCCGATTTTGCTTTTGGGTTATGACTAGCACCCAATTTAAACTTTGCCTTCTTTTTATCGTTCAAGAACTATCTCCGGTACAAGGTTATTACCCGCGCCCAGAAATACTTCGGCTGCAACTTTACGGGCGATATTTCGATATATATGTGCAATTGGCGATTCAACATCGGCCGCCACACTGGGTAAACCTAAGTCAACCTGTTCGCGAATTTCCATTGACAAAGGTAGCTGACCCAAAACTTTTACCCCATAGGTTTCAGCTAACTTAGCGCCACCTTTCTCGCCAAATATATGCTCTTCATGCCCGCAATTAGAACAAATATGTACCGCCATATTTTCGACAACGCCATACACCGGGATATTTACTTTCCTAAACATCTCGATACCTTTCTTTGCATCAAGTAAGGCAATGTCTTGTGGTGTAGTGACAATGACAGAGCCACTTACAGGCACTTTCTGCGATAGCGTTAACGCCACATCACCCGTACCAGGAGGCATATCAATAATTAAGTAATCGACATCTGGCCAACGTGTTTGCCCTAATAACTGTTGTAATGCCCCGCTAACCATTGGCCCACGCCAAATCATTGGAGTTTCTTCCGTAACCAGGTTCCCCATAGAGATAACATGCACTCCATGCGATTCAATAGGAATTAAGGTATTTCCATTAGCAATTTCAGGTCGCCGTCCAGCAACTCCTAACATATGAGGCTGACTGGGTCCGTATATATCGGCGTCCAATAGACCTACTGTCGCGCCTTCGACATTCAAAGCTAACGCTAAATTGACCGATGTCGTTGACTTACCAACGCCACCTTTACCCGAGGCAACAGCGATAATGTTTTTAACCCCAGGTATCCGACCATCATGATTCTTGGCCTGCGACTCGGGAATCGCTGTAGTTATGTTGACCTCTCCTAATTCAAGGCCCTTAGCCAAACAAAACTGAGTAATCTCCCCCGCCAAGCTACTTTTCATCCGCGCTAGCGGTAAACCTAAAACAATATCAAGCGAATTGAGCTCTGAATTAAATTGAACTTCATCAGCCAACAAGGCCATTAGCGGTACATCTGTACCGGGTATAACTAAAGCGCTAAGCGCGGCATCGACGATACTGCGTGCCGAATCTGTCATTTTTGACCCCTAAAACGAATATTGTTTACAAATTGGCAAGCATAACACGAGCCGAGCCACAAAAAGCCGTGCAAAGCCTGATTATAAGTGGCAATTTAGCCGGCCTACGCTGCCAAAGCCCAAGTAAAACTGCTATAGTTGCGCGCTTAATTTTCCTAGGTCGAACTAACGAAATAACCATGAGTAAAGTACGGAATATCCTTGTTACTAGCGCCCTCCCTTATGCCAATGGCTCCATTCATCTCGGCCACATGGTTGAAGCGGTCCAGACCGATATTTGGGTTCGATTCCAAAAGCAAAGAGGCAACAACTGTACTTACGTTTGTGCTGATGACGCTCATGGCACCGCGATCATGCTTAGCGCCGAAAAAGCCGGCATTAGCCCAGAAGAACAAATCGATAAAATTCGCCAGGAGCACACGGCCGACTTCGCTGATTTTCTAATCGAGTTCGATAATTATCACACAACTCACAGCGAAGAAAACAAAGCCTTCTCGGAGCTTATTTACTCGCGAGTTAAAGCGAAAGGTCATATCGCGGAACGTGAGATCACCCAAGCATTCGACCCAGAAAAAGGTTTGTTTTTAGCCGACCGCTATGTCAAGGGCACGTGCCCCAAATGTAAAGCCAGTGATCAATACGGCGACAACTGTGAAGCATGTGGCGCAACCTATGCTCCGCTTGATTTAGTTGACCCTATATCTGTCTACAGTGGTGCAACTCCTGTAGCAAAAGTCTCAAAACATTTATTTTTTACCTTACCCGAGTTTAGCGATTACCTAAAAGAGTGGACTCGTGCCGGTCACCTGCAAGACGAAGTTGCCAACAAATTAGCGGAATGGCTAGATTCAGGCTTGCAAGAATGGGACATTTCGCGTGATGCACCCTACTTCGGCTTTCAAATTCCGGGCGAAACAGACAAATTCTTTTATGTCTGGCTAGACGCGCCTATTGGCTATATGGCTAGTTTCAAAAACCTCTGTGACCGCACGGACTTAGATTTTGATGCGTACTGGAAGGCTGACTCAGAACATGAGCTTTATCACTTTATCGGTAAAGACATCGTTAACTTTCATGCCCTATTTTGGCCTGCAATGTTATCAGACGCCGGCTTTAGAACACCCACAAAGGTATGCGTGCATGGCTTTTTAACGGTAGACGGTAAAAAAATGTCGAAGTCACGAGGCACATTTATCAATGCCCGTGAATACCTAAACTTCCTTAAACCCGAATATTTACGTTACTACTACGCCAGCAAGCTCGGCAACAACGTTGACGATATCGATCTAAACCTTGAAGATTTTGTGCAACGAGTGAATTCCGACTTAGTCGGTAAAGTCGTCAACATCGCCAGTCGTACCGCCAAATTCATTCAGAAGTCTGGCGGTGTATTATCCAGCGAAATTGAAAATATCGAACTGTGGACAAAGTTTACCGAGAACCATAGCCGTATAGCGGAGCTATATGAAGCGCGTGAATTCAATAAAGCCATGCGCGAAATTATGGCGCTTGCGGATGCCGCCAATGAGTACATCGCGGCGCAAGCACCGTGGAGCCTAGCCAAAGAAGAAGGCAATGAAGAGAAGGTATTGCAAGTATGCAGCCTTGGTATTAATTGCTTCCGCGCGCTCATGAATTATTTAAAACCTGTGCTGCCACAAACCGCCCAAGCCGCTGAAATCTTTCTAAATACCGAGCTTAACTGGCATGACGAACTGAGCTTTTTAGGCGCACACAATATCAACAAATTTAAGCCGTTGATGACTCGAATAGACATAAAAGATGTGGAGGCCTTGATTCAGGCAAGCGCTCATGCAAGCGCTGAGGCTAATGCCGAGGCAAACCCTGAAGCCAGCACCGAAACCAAGCCTGAAGCCAAAGGCAGCACCGCAACGGTCGCCGAAAGTGAATCCGAAGCGACTACTGAGGGATGGTTGGGTAAAGAGCCTATCGCAGAAGAAATAGAATTCCCTGATTTCGCCAAAGTCGATTTACGGATCGTGCGCATAGCTAATGCAGAGCATATAGAAGGCGCAGATAAACTATTACGCCTTACACTCGATCTCGGCGGCGAGTCGCGAAACGTATTTGCGGGAATTAAAAGCGCTTACAAGCCTGAAGACCTCATTGGAAAAATGACGGTTATGGTTGCGAACTTAAAACCTCGTAAAATGAAGTTTGGCATGTCCGAAGGCATGGTGCTAGCGGCCGGCCCCGGTGGAAAAGAGCTATACGTACTCGAGCCTAGTGCCGGCGCAGAAGCTGGTATGCGTGTAATGTAATGCGTTTCGGGCTTTTGCAAGTTTGCTTAGGGCCTCCGCTAGCTATTTACACCTTTTATTCAACAAACATAAAAATACTCTCATGACAGAATTTTTTGTAATTCTACTCAGTACCGTCTTAGTGAATAACTTTGTATTGGTTCAATTTTTGGGTTTATGCCCGTTTATGGGCGTCTCGAACAAACTCGAAACAGCCATCGGCATGGGAACCGCAACAACGTTCGTACTCACACTGGCATCCGTTTGTAGTTATTTGGTTTACGCGTGGGTATTACAACCTCTAGGCTTAGAGTACTTAAAAACAATTAGCTTTATTCTCGTAATTGCCGCCGTTGTGCAATTTGCGAAAATGTTCATCGAAAAAACTAGCCCGCTACTGTATCGCGTACTGGGCGTATTTTTACCTCTAATTACCACCAACTGCGCCGTATTAGGTGTTGCGCTTCAAAACACCTCTCATGCTCATAACTTTTTAGAATCAACCCTCTTTGGCTTTGGCGCCGCTTTGGGCTTCTCTTTAGTCCTCGTTTTATTCTCGGCTATGCGCGAACGCTTAGCCGTTGCCGATGTGCCCACACCCTTTAAAGGCGCAGCGATTGGGATGATAACCGCAGGACTTATGTCGCTGGCGTTTATGGGGTTTTCAGGATTGGTATGATAGAACTTATTCAAAACTCCCCGATTATCGCGGCGTTAACCGCGCTCGTAATCCTGGCCGGTTTTTTTGGCGCCGTACTCGGTTTTGCAGCCGTAAAATACAAAGTTGAAGGCGACCCTCTTGTTGAACAAATCGACAGCCTGCTACCGCAAACTCAGTGTGGTCAATGCGGTTATCCAGGCTGTAAACCCTATGCCGAAGCCATCGTAGTCAATGGTGATGATATAAATAAGTGCCCTCCTGGCGGACACACAACCATTCAAGCCCTAGCCAGCTTACTCGACGTGCCAGCCCCAGAACTTGACGTTGAACATGGCGAAGAAAGTGAAACCGCCACCGTGGCCTATATTCGTGAAGACGAATGTATTGGCTGTACCAAATGCATTCAAGCCTGCCCAGTAGATGCGATTTTAGGCGCAGCCAAACAGATGCATACGGTGATAGTCTCTGAATGCACCGGCTGTGACTTGTGCGTAGAACCCTGCCCTGTTGACTGCATTGATATGCTGCCCGTTGAAACCGGCTTAAAAAGCTGGAAATGGGACTTACCGCCAACGACCCCAACAATTATTGCCAGTGACCGCGATACCCATGCACCAAAAAATGAGGAAGCGGCATGAGACAAGTGTGGGATATTCACGGTGGAATTCACCCGCCAGAAAATAAAGAGCAAAGTACTCACGACCCTATTGGCCGCATAGTGTTGCCAGAAGAGTTCACTTTGGCTCTAAGCCAACACATTGGCGCCCCAGCTGAAGCAATTGTTGCCGTTGGCGATAAAGTTTTAAAGGGTCAGAAAATCGCCGATGCTCAGGGGTATGTCAGTGTCGCACTGCACGCACCAAGCTCCGGCGAAGTAATGGCCATAGAGGAGCGCGATATAGCGCACTCATCGGAACTGCCTGCACCGTGTATTGTTATAAAGCCTGACGGCCACGATACATGGATAGAGCACCAAGGCTTAGACGACTACACATCAGTATCAAATAAAGTCTTACTCGACATCATTCGCGACGCAGGCATTGCGGGGATGGGTGGAGCGGGCTTTCCATCGGCGGTTAAACTAAATCCTAGAGCCGATCTTAATATAGACACTGTCATCCTAAATGGAACCGAGTGCGAGCCGTATATAACAGCCGACGATATGCTTATGCGTGAACGCGCTAATGAAGTCGTGCACGGCGCAGAAATTCTAGCCTACATACTGGGCTACCCCAAAAACGTTATTATCGGCATTGAAGATAACAAACCCGAAGCGATTGCCGCGATCCAAGCTGCGGCCGAAAACTCTCTTGTCGAGATTATTAGTTTTCCAACGAAGTACCCTTCTGGTGGCGAAAAACAACTTATTCAAATTTTAACGGGTAAAGAAGTCCCGCAAGGTGAGATCCCAGCCAATATAGGTATTGTCGTACAGAACGTTGGTACGGCCGCCGCTATCTATAAAGCCGTCTGCCTTGGTGAGCCTCTGATTTCACGAGTCACTACGGTTGTTGGTGAAACTCTTGCGCAACAACGCAATATAGATGTGCTCATTGGAACCCCATTAGCCCATGTATTGAAAGAACACGGCTTTAAAGATGAAGCGTCTGAACGCCTAATCATCGGTGGACCGATGATGGGCTTTAGCGTACCCCATGCACATGTCCCCATTGTTAAAACAACAAACTGTGTACTTGCGCCTACCCGCGAAGAATTGCCGCCAGCACCGCGAGCCCAAGCGTGTATTCGCTGCGGAATGTGCGCGACTGTATGCCCAGCATCACTGTTACCGCAGCAGCTTTTTTGGTTTTCTCAATCAGAAGATTTCGACAAGCTACGCTCACATAACTTAGCCGACTGTATTGAGTGCGGCGCCTGCTCTTTTGTCTGCCCTTCGAACATCCCTTTGGTGCAATACTATCGTGCGTCTAAAGGTAGTATTCGCCAACTCGACGAAGAAAAACAAAAGTCTGATCGTTCACGCGAACGTTTTGAGTTTAGAAAGGCACGCATTGAAAAAGCCGAAGCTGAAAAAGATGCAAAACGACTAGCGCGAAAAAAAGCGGCCGAGTTAGCTAAAACAAA
>JBLIMQ010000105.1:0-15293 GCA_047638775.1 Flavobacteriales bacterium | reverse complement strand
TTTAGTCAGGCCCGCTCACTGTAAACAGCGGGCAGAGGGATGTCAACGACCGCCCCGTCGCGCGCCATTTTTGAGTTATATTGATTGTGCGTGACATTCATGCCGTTAAAAAAAGCCTGCTTAGTTGTGGGCTTTTTTGTGGCTGTGGCATCTTGAGAGGGGTATTTTGAGAACGGCATTTAGAAGGTGGCTTTCATATGAAAGTAAATATGGCTTTACGCGCCCCGCAAATCCCGCCAATCCCGCCAATCCCGCCAATCCCGCCAATCAACATAAACTGAGAAGTAGACACAACAAGCCCATACTACTCTGTAGCTTTAGGTCCTGTTTTTTGGGCCTTCATGGCTTCTTTATACGCCCCATCTCCCCACTTTTGCGCGCCCTCTTCTGTTTCCATATCGCGCAAAAACTTGTCCAACTGTATCTGGCCTGGTCTTACCGGCTTTGATGCTCTTTTTTTGTCGCTCATAGCATTACGCTCCAATCAACACACCCAAATTATTACAACACACTACACACTGACCACCACAAAGTTAACCAGACACCACTGAAGTCCAGCCCAACAAAAAAGGCACGGTGATAGACAAAGAAACCATGAGAGAATAAGTAAAACGGGCCATAAAAGACACTAAAAACGACCCGTATTACAAAGATATTGACGCTGAACTAGACGCGACGGGAGTAAAGCCCGCCCCTTACTTTAGCCCGAGTAATGATATTGAGAGAAGAAGTTACTCGACGAAATCGAGGAGCGTGGAAAAGGTGGTGAACAAGACTCCGAACAATGAAAGGCTTCCAATGATATACGCAAAAAAATCTTGCTAAAACGATCATGCGGCAGAAGTAAACGATATGGAGGAAAACCCTTACAAGAAATTATAATCGTAAAAAAAAGAGATTTTATCCGATATTCTATAGAGTCCAGAGAAGCGCGCAGAACCTTGTCTCTTTTTTTATACTACCAAAAACCAAAGAAACGTCCATCTTGTATCTCGGATCGCCCTCGGCCATAGACATCGCGGCTGTATCAATATTTATTTCAGTAACTACCCTATTCCATTTATGTTTAACTGAGCAAAATAAACGCTATGTCCATTCAACTTCGTCGCTGTCATCCTCTTCAAAGTCCATCGCCTGAGAAGAAATAAACAAACTAAATTTAGCCTCCTGTTTTGAATTTGCGTGATCTGCGGCATTTTGAATCTCGGGGAATTGAATGAGATCCTTCCAAGAGTCAGAGCTATAAGGTTCACACTTAATAACCTCAAGCAACGCCATATGTTTACCCTGCAACAAAGATTCAATCAATCCGTTGGCCTCATCAAAACTGCTGGCGGGAATCAAGCATTCAACGTAATAAAAGTCAGACCCATCCAGTTCGATTGAACAGCCGTCCAAGGGTTTTGATTTCGTTGAGACAATCCATAAACTTTTACTATCCATATGACCTCCAAGTCAGCATTGGCTAGCGCTATACGAATCGGCGCTAAAATACTTATTATACTCAGTCAGTCATTCAATAATGTGTCGAGTGATGGGGTTCTCGTCGCTTGCAAATTCCAATCTTGCGATAAAAACCATCTACAGCAACAACTGAAGCTCCACGCCCCCAGTTACCCACGTAACGATAATGAGTTACTTGTTATGTATTTATATGGACTAGAAAAGTATAAACACTCAGAAATAGCAGGGAATTACAAATAAACAAATAAACAAATAAACCTACGCATAGACTGACGAGAGGTGAAAACTCACATCAAGAGGGTATACATTATACCGCCGTGCGCTATCCGTGCGACTTTGACTCTTATGATGCTGCAGTACGGAACTGTCAAAATTGAAGCTTGGCCGTCCTACAAAGTTAGCTGGATAGCCAACAATGAATATCTTTTTAGATGCAGCAAAGGGCAGAAAAGATGATCAGGGATTTTACAAACCGCTAGGAGAAGAACACAAGAAGCGTCATGAATAACACCCTCGAATAGATGATGACAAAGACGTCGCTGAAGTGTAAATATTTAGTGAGTATTCTTATTTACATGCAAATCGGTTTTCGCAAAATATACCGAATTCCAAAAACTGCATTTTTAGTAATGATTAAGTTCCCAAATAAGAACGACACTCATGACCGACCACCATGAAAACTGAGAAGCTTTAAAAACCCAAGAACTTACACACGGATACGACCAATAAGCTTTTTATCGATGAGCATAAAAACAAAAAGGCCGCTCTAATTGAGCGGCCTTTTTTGTTTCTAGACTTGAATCTAGATTTACCTATAAGGCTAAGCAGGTCATGCGCATACCGCGCACAACCCACCGCATTAGCTTATAACTTATAACTTATAACTTATAGCCAGACTCTTCATGTAAAACTAAGTCTAAACCTTGCGTTTCTTCGTCTTTGCTTACGCGAATACCAGCCGTTACAAAGCCCGTAAGCTTAAGCAAGATATAGGTCACAATCGCGGTATAGATGACGGTTACAGCAGCACCTATCAGCTGAACACCCATTTGCGCACCAATAGTCTCGTTATCGCCACCAAAACCAAAGCCCGAGAAAGCGCCAAGTTCTTTAGAAGCAAATACCGCTACCAGGATAGTTCCGAGTATTCCGCCAACCCCGTGAACAGGGAAAACATCCAGCGAGTCATCGATGACTAATTTACGCTTAATAAACTGAGTTGCGTAAAAACAAATTACACCGGCACTCAAGCCAATCACTAAAGCCCCTAAAGGGCCCACATAGCCAGATGCTGGCGTAATCGTACCTAAACCTGCAACCATACCTGTAACAATACCTAATACACTTGGCTTGCCAAACTTAACCCACTCCATCGTCATCCATGCTAATGAGCCTGCCGCCGCTGAAATATGGGTAACAAGCATCGCCATCGACGCATCACCGCTCGCTGTAAGTGCGCTACCGGCATTAAAACCAAACCAGCCAACCCACAGCATACCGGCACCGGTCACGGTCATTGTCATATTGTGTGGCGGCATAGCCGTTTTTGGAAAACCGTCTCGATTACCAATAACCAATGCACATACCAAGGCAGCAACACCCGCCGTAATGTGAACAACTGTTCCACCGGCAAAATCTAGCATGCCCATTTCAGCCAACCAGCCACCGCCCCACACCCAGTGACATACCGGCGCGTAAACGAAAATCAACCACAAACCCGAGAAAAGAATGACAGATGAAAACTTCATGCGCTCGGCAAAAGCACCAATAATCAACGCTGGCGTAATAATGGCGAAGGTCATTTGGAACATGCCAAAAAGCGGCTCTGGAATATCACCCCAGAGCGTATCTTTACCAATACCTAGGAATAAGGACTTACTAAAGTCACCGATCAGGAGATTACCTTCAGAGAAGGCTAAGCTGTAGGCAAAACCTAACCAGATTAGTGACGATACGCAGGCAATGGCAAAGCACTGCATCAATATAGAGAGAACATTTTTAGAGCGAACTAAGCCGCCATAAAATAGCGCTAAGCCCGGCAATGTCATAAAAAGGACAAGGGCTGTGGCCGTTAAAATCCAAGCCGTGTTACCTGTGTCTATACCCTCTGCAAACGCAAAACTAGGGCTTAAAAAAAGAAGAGGAATCGCTAAGCGATTTATTTTCATTATTCGCTCCATATCAGTGGTTGTATTTAGCATGGCGCCCTACAAGAGATCACCACATATCAAAGTCGCCCCAGAGTATTATTGATATAAATCAATAACTTGCACAATGCAGGCCTTTTTTGGTGCATTTGACAGCACCTAAGCTGAGCACAATACCATAAGTTGTCGTAAAAAGGAGCGTATTCAATGACCTAAAAACCTAGCGTTTACCGTGAGTTACAGCCAGAACGTTGCAAAAAAACGGCTAAAATCACTCGATAAAGAAGAGAATAATAAAGCTGACACCCACCCATCAAAAACAACAATAAGGACCTATATCTTAAATTTTTGAGATACTTCAGCGAACTCAGTCAACAATTCCTGTTTATTGCTGAAGGCGATATCAGCATAGAGTGTTGCGATATGCTTGAGCGCATCGGCCAACAGTGTATTTTCTAAGCCTACCCGCTCTGCAAATTGAATGGGGGATTCTCCGGGAGCTTTTTCATAGCCTGCTTTAGCCAACAAGCGTAGATGTTTGGCGTAGAGTTCGCTTTCACTGTATTGGTAGACCTTACGTTTTAATAATCCTGAAGCCAGCAGATAGATAAAAACACTTAAACCTCCACCCACTATAAAGAATACCGCAATACGCCACGCGTCAGAGCCACCTAACCAGCGCTCAAAAAAACTATCCTTGCTGGAATCATCGTAACTTAAGACCCACCGGTGCCAGTTAAAGCTGGCGGAATCCACGCGTAACTGCATCCAACGCAAAGATTTATACATAAAGTTATCTTTGAGGTATCCACCCACCAAATCGCTATCTTCTTCAGAGACGGCGCCACTTATCCCGGATTCAATCCTATTAGGTGCCACGGCTGCGGTTGGGTCGACACGACGCCAGCCTATACCCTCAATCCATACTTCGGCCCAAGCATGTGCATCGCGCTGGCGAACAATCATGTACTCTCGACCTTTATTGTATTCCCCCCCTGATACCCAACGACAACACGCGCAGGTATGCCGGCCGACCGCATGGCAAAAACAAAACTACTCGAAAAATGCTCGCAAAAGCCCTTTTGTGTATCAAACAAAAATTCATCAATAACATTCCCCGAAAGTGCCGGGGGGCGTAGCGTGTAATTAAAGCTTTGATTAACAAGCTCTTGGTATTGCTCAATCACCTTCAGCTGCCAACCGTCCTCGCCACCAAATTCATTCAACCAAGACTGAACCAGTGCGCGCGTTTTAGTATTGCCTTCAGTCGGCAGTTTTAAGTTCAGATTTTTAACGGATTCATCTAAATGCTTTGGTGATAGTTGGTAGTCAAAACTTGAACGCACGGTATATTGGCTACGCGAAATTACATCACTGCGATTATATAAGGCCACATCGGAAGAGAAGCTGATATTCATCGAGCTCGAGCTCGCACTAACCGGCACTGGCAAACTGAACAGCCACTTTTTGTAATGGGGCTCTAATAGCACCGTGTAGGCCAGTGTTTTTTTCGATTTATCGTACTCTAGCTGCCAAGACTCTAATGGTCTTTTTGACCGACTTGCCCGCTCTCTAAAACTTTTACCTTCGCGCTTCCAGGTGCGGCCGTCAAAATTTTCTAAAACCAAACCACGCCAATAACGTTTTGATGGCGGTAGCGGGTCTTCAAGTGAATCGTCCTCAAAACTCACCCGAAAAGCCACTTCATTCGATTGAATTAATTCACTCATCGATCCCGGCGACATTGAATCGCTAAACCCAGATTTACCCTTAGCGGTTTGCGTTGGCAACTGCCAAAGTTGACCCAAGCGCGGCATCGCTATGAACAACACAACCAATAAGGGGAAAGCCTGTAAAAATACGGTTGCAGCGGTAAACCAACGTGTTCGCCAAGGCACTAAACGTTCACGAAACAAGCCCATCCATGCCTGCAGTAAAAAGATACTTGCAAACACAAAATACAATCCAGCCCAGAGTGTTTGTGAAAACAAAAAATAGCTGGTCAAGGCCATAAATCCAACATTAACCAACAATACGGCATCGTTACGATCACGGACTTCGAGTAATTTCAAACAGTAGGATATCAATAAAAACGAAACAAATGACTCGACAGAGAACGCACCAATAGGGGAAAAATATAAGCCTATTAACGCCAGAACGGCAACGACAGTCTTTAAAAACCTTGATGGGAATGCAAGCGCACCGCGAAAAATTTGAACACGCCAAATTAACGTAAATGCCCAAAGCCCAGCAATCCATAGCGGCAATTCGAACATTAGCGGAGCGATGCATAAACCCTGCGAAAAAAGCAAGGTTACTAATGACTGACGAGATACTTCACCTACGGGTCTCATGAGGCATAGCCGTATAATGTTAATGCGCGTAAGCATTTACGCCGATGAAGATCCCCTCTTCCGGGTAATATCTGTAATGTCGGTAGGTTTAGACCGTAATTTTCGTCATCGAAATAGTATTGCTGTACCCAATAACAGAGTATCGAGAGCTTTTCTTCAATACCTTTTGAACCCAAACTATCAAAGTCTAGCCAGAGCTCCTTTGATATATTTTGACTAAATTCTTTACTGTGCAAACCTTGGCCAGCCGCATACGTTTTCCAAGCAACTCGGCCTAAAGGGTCACCATTTTGATACGTTTTAAGGCCACTAAAGTCATCTCCGCCACGTACAGGGTTATGACCATCACCCTCATCATCTGACACGCTAGCTTCACGTAAATCAGAATGTTTTGGCCGTGGGTAAACCAAAGCTTGCACGTCCCACTTCTGCCAAGTCCAGCAACGAATTATACCAAAAGGAAAATACGTTTGAATCAACATACGTTGCGTTTTTATGATGCCACGCTCTTGTGTCACCAGCGGGACCTTTACATCAATTTTTTTCTCGCCAGGCTCAAGACTTTCAATTATAGAAATATTTTCATTATCTTCCCACGCAATTTCAATGGACTCACTCCAAGATCGCTTCAGATTCTCTAATCTAAAATGCACGTCAAGACTGTCACCTGCGAAACACTCCGAATTGCTATTTAAATGTAATTGTATTTTATTAACATTGGCAAATGTTTGAAGGATAGCGACAACAAAAATACTGCTCATAAAAAAAGCAGCTGCCAAGATTAAGTTATTTTGGTAATTGGTTCCTAACACCCATACTGCAAAGATGATTAACGAAAAAATCATTCCGCGACGTGTTGGTAAAATAAAAAGATTGCCACGGTTAAGCGTTTGTTGTTCCAGCACTTGAAAGCGCGCGTCGATCCACGCACGAAACCGTCGATCCATTCGTTTACGAAGTGAGCGATATATCCCCACTAATAATTACCGCTCAACAACTTCAACTGAATTTAGCAGTAGAGTACTTAAAGAATCACTTGAGTTTTGCGAATGAACACGAGAACTACCCTGAACTCTATGCTCCACAACGGAAGGTATAATCGCCTGTAAATCTTCTGGAATGACGTAGTCACGATTATGAATTAAGGCCCAGGCCTTACTCGCCCGCAATAAACCCAGAGCGCCTCGTGGGGATAAGCCGTAACTAAATTTGTCACTGTAGCGGGTAAAGTTCACTAAGCGCTGCAAGTAATCTAAGAGCTGGTCAGTTGCCTTAATGTCTTTAACTAAAGTTTGCAGCGACTTAAGCTCTTCTAAGTTCACAATCGGTTTCATGGTTTTTAACTCTTCACGCGGATCTAATCCCTTCAATAATTTCCGCTCACTTTCAGCCGTAGGATAACCCAAGGATACGCACATCAAAAAACGATCAAGTTGCGATTCTGGTAGTGGATAAGTGCCCGCCTGCGATACTGGATTTTGAGTGGCTATAACAAAAAACGGTTCCGGTAATTTCCGTGTTTTACCGTCAACAGTCACCTGCCGCTCTTCCATAGCCTCAAGAAGTGCACTTTGCGCTTTAGGTGTTGATCGGTTTATTTCATCGGCTAGCAATAACTGAGTGAAAACCGGCCCTTTGTGAAACTTAAAAGATGCATCGTTTCTATCAAATACCGAGACACCAATGATATCTCCTGGAAGTAGATCACTCGTGAACTGAACCCGACTATATTGAAGGCCCAAAACCGTTGCTAAGCACTGCGCAAGGGTAGTCTTTCCCATTCCAGGCAGATCTTCGATGAGCAAATGCCCTTCCGACAACAAACAGGCCAAGCTTAATTTTACTTGATTTTCTTTTCCTAGCAGCGCGGTACCAACACTGTCTGATATTCTTTCTAACACTGATTGCATAAGGACTCGGTTCTCGTCTTATTAAGCTTAAGTCATTAACTATAGTAGCTTTTGCTACAACAAAAAATGCGAATATCTACAGAACTGAGCCTTCACAGAACTATTGTCACAGAACTGAGCCTTCACAGAGCCACTTTCGCAAAAGTTCTTTATCAAAACACCTTCTCAAAACACCTTCTCAAAACCCTTTTCAGAAAACCAATTTATCAAAACCAACTTATCAAAACCAAAGCTATCAAAACTAGAGTTATACATGAAGTAATAATTAGTAAGGGAAACAGAAAGCGTTCTTTTACAAACTTTTACCAGTAGTACTCGCCTCGGCCACATATTAGAGCGCAATTATGAGCAGTAAGGCCATGTTTTTGACTATACTCTAGGTATAACTCTGATTATAATTACGCTCTACAGTACCTGCCCTATCTTTATTAGAGGCAATCCACTAAGTAAAGCTAAGCCATTATGCGTGCACTTTTTGTTGTTAGTCTTTGTTTTGCTTTAAGCCTACATACTACCGCTTCTGCCCACAATGAATTCATTGTCGATGATCGCCCCCCACTTATCGTCGTAGCGCAGCATGTTCCCTACTTTTTTGAACTCTTAGACCTTGCCCTCCGTGAAAGTACTGAAAAATACGGACCGTACGAATTACAAGCATTTCAAGCCCACAACGCAGAGAAAGAACGCGTAAGAAGCATGCTAAAGCGTGGCAATGCCATTACTGTTTTATGGAGCACCACAAGTAAAAAACGAGAAATCGACTACAAACACGTACCATTCAACATCCTTAAGAACCTTAATGAATACCGATTCTTGCTTATTGCAAAAGGACAGCAAGAACAATTTAATTCAATCAACTCTATCGAAGACCTGAACCTATTCCGCGCAGGCAGCGGAATTCACTGGCAGGACACAAATATATTTTCGTATAATTCACTACCCGTTATTACCGGTGCCCGATACGAAATATTATTTAAAATGCTCGCCAAAAACCGCTTCGATTATATCGCGCGTGGGGCTTACGAAATATGGGGCGAACTAGAGGACGAAACACTAGGGGAATTTGATATGGAAAATCGTTTAATGCTGCACTATAACGCCGAGTATTATTTTTTCGTTCAAAAAGACGATTCCCAACTTGCCGAACGACTGGAGTATGGCTTAAAAAAAGCGGATGAGAATGGTCGTTTCGACAAACTATTTTTTAGCACCCCAACCTTTAAAAAAGGCTGGGATACTGTACACAATAGCGACAGAATTTTACTTGAACTCGAAACGCCCTAAGTTAATACTTTAGATCCTAAACACTAAACACTAAACACTAGCTCAAGCCTCCAAAAACGGGAATCTAAACATTACGCGATAGAAATCAGATTTTCGATAGACCTCTAGCCAAATCGCTCTTCAAATCGTCAATATGCTCTAAACCAACAGCAATACGAATTAAGTTCTCACTGATGCCGGCTTCGCGTTTTTGTTCGTCACTTAAACGGCCATGAGTTGTCGTGGCAGGATGAACTATCGTCGTTTTCGCATCGCCAAGGTTCGCCGTTAACGACATAATTTGCGTTGAATCGATAACCGCCCAGGCATTATCGCGACCACCTTTCACGGTAAACGATAGAACCCCTCCAAATGCTTTCTGTTGCTTTGTTGCTAGCGCATAACCTGGATGTTCAGGTAATCCGCAGTAGTTAACATGCTCAACTTTATCATGCTGAACCAACCACTGAGCAAGCTCTAAAGCACTTTGCGAATGCGCCTGCATGCGAATTCTTAGCGTTTCCAATCCCTTCAAAAACACCCATGCGTTAAAAGGGCTCATGCTTGGCCCGCAAGTTCGGGTCACGCCGATAATTTCATCCATAAGCTCTTTAGAGCCGACAACAGCGCCACCCAAACAGCGCCCCTGCCCATCTAGGAACTTAGTAGCCGAATGAATAATTATGTCCGCGCCAAAGTCTAAAGGTCGCTGCAGCGCTGGCGTACAAAAACAATTATCAATAACCAACAAACAGCCTGAATCATGTGCGATTTTGGCCAAGCGTTCAATATCGACGACATCATTTAAGGGGTTCGATGGCGTTTCGGCAAACAGAAATTTGGTATTCGGTTTGATAGCACCTTGCCATTGGCCGTAATCTGTTAACGATACACAATCGATTTCGACATCAAACTTTGCCATAAACTTATTGAACAGTACGGATGTCGTACCAAAGACACTTCGCGAGAACACAACGTGATCACCCGCTTTTAGCAAACCTAAACACACCGATAATATTGCCGCCATTCCAGATGCCGTAGCAACAGCCGTTTCGCCACCTTCAAGTGCGGCTAAACGCCGCTCAAAAGTACGTACTGTTGGGTTGGTGTACCGAGCATAAACATTGCCCTCTTCCTCGCCCGAGAACCGCGCGGCCGCATGAGCAGAGGAGTCAAATACATAACTAGACGTCATGAAAATAGCTTCGCTGTGCTCACCTTCGTGTGATCGCACCTGACCGGCACGCACAGCTAAGGTGTCTAGCTCGGCACCGTCTAAATATTCATCTACAGACATAATTTTGACCTTAATCAGTAAGGCGCTTACGGTAGCAAAAAAGTTGGGAAAAAACGAGGCTTAGCGATTGACGACATTATATTTTGCTTCACATTTACATTTATATTTACATTTACATTTACATTTACATAGATGTATCAAGTCGTAGAACTATTCATTAGTAGAGCTATTCATTCAGGTAGCATGAACAATGACAAAAATGAGGGAAATATAAGAGAGGGATAACGGCGAACGCAAACAGGAATGTATTATTAATAATGAAGGGCGACAAGCGCCCTTCATTTGGAGTGCTAACCTTCGTTACTCAACCCGACCATGGCTTGATCGCCACAATCGACCCCGTCCGAATTCTTAGCACTATCGCATCGCAATTCAGCAAGACGCTCAAAGTATGCTTCGTCCACATCGTCTGTTACGTAGTCGCCATTGAAAACAGAACAATCGAAGCCATCAATTTGAGGATTACCCTCATGGGAGGCCGAAATAAGATCCTTTAGATCTTGATAGATCAACCAATCAGCACCGATTTCTTCGCAAACCTCTTCGGTAGTTCGCCCATGAGCAATCAACTCTTCGGATGTCGGCATATCAATGCCATAGACATTGGGTTTTAGAACCGCTGGCGCCGCAGAGGAAAAGTAGACCTTCGCCGCACCGGCTTCGCGCGCCATTTGAATAATCTGCTTACAGGTGGTGCCGCGAACAATAGAGTCATCCACCAACATGACATTTTTACCCTCAAACTCTAAACGAATAGGGTTAAGCTTTTGGCGAACTGATTTTTTCCGCATTTGCTGCCCGGGCATAATGAAAGTACGGCCAATGTAACGGTTTTTAACCAAACCTTCGCGGAACTTAACACCCAGCTTATACGCCAAAGCTTGACCGGCTACGCGACTACTATCCGGAATTGGGATTACCACGTCGATATCGTGCTCTGGACGCTCTTTCAAAATTGTTGCCGCTAAGTTTTCACCTTGACGTAGGCGAGCCTTATATACCGAGACGCCGTCCATAATAGAATCTGGGCGCGCAAAATATACGTGCTCAAATATACAGGGATTTAACACCGGCGCTTCGGCACATTGGCGACTATGAAACGTCCCGTCAGCCGAGATAAAAATAGCTTCTCCTGGCGCAACATCTCGGACCAACTCATAACCCATAACATCCAATGCTACGCTTTCTGAGGCAATCATATATTCTTCACCGGCTTCGGTGACCTTACGACCAAAGACTAAAGGTCGAATACCATGCGGGTCACGAAACGCTAAGACACCGTATGCAGCAATCAATGCAACAGCGGTATACCCACCACGAACACGCTTATGAACACCCTCTACCGCCTTAAATATATCTTCCGGCTCAGCTTTTAGCTTTCCTTGAAGGTGTAATTGGTGTGCAAAAACATTAAGCAAGACTTCGGAATCGGAATCGGTATTTAGATGGCGCAAATCAGCTTTAAAGAGTTCATCTTTTAGCTGAGCTGCATTGGTTAGATTACCGTTGTGCGCCAATGCTACGCCGTAAGGGGAGTTAACGTAGAACGGCTGAGCTAACGCCGGCCCCGTGCTACCGGCTGTTGGATAACGAACATGCCCAATTCCCATATTACCGGTCAAACGTTGCATATGACGTGTACGAAACACGTCCTTTACAAGGCCCACCGCTTTTTGAAGAGATAATTTGCCATTGTCGCAGGTCATGATTCCTGCGGCATCCTGCCCTCGGTGCTGTAGCATGGTTAAAGCATCGTATAACGCTAAGTTAACATTGCTCTTACCTACGATTCCTACAATTCCGCACATATGGGAAGCCTCAATATTTAAAAAATCAGAATAAACCGGTTACCAAATTTGTTAATTCACTTACTAAAAGCTTAGCCCAGCCTTCAAATTTAAGTAATTCAGGAATCAACAAACTTTGCTGCCACCAAAGGTCTTGGTCGATACCAAGAAGCGGTGGAGCTAGAATAAGAACAGCCATAACAATCAAAAAGCCGCGCAATAAACCGAAAATCATGCCAAAGGTACGATCGGTTCCGCCCAAGCCTGTAATACGAACAATTTCGACAAGAAGGTTATTAACCATGGCACCCACAATCAATGTGGCTGCAAATAAACCTGCAAAGGCCACCATGTCGCGCAGACTTGGTGTAGCAATATAGACATCTAAAAGAGAAGACAGTACGTCGCGAAAGGTCATAGCGACAAAGAATGCAAGAAACCAATTAACAAGAGACAAAGCCTCTTTGATAAAACCACGCTTGAGGCTAATAAGGCTAGAAACAACCAATATCGCCAGAATAATCAAGTCAGCCCAATTCATTGAAGATCGCGTGCTCGTAGTGCTGGTTTCAGAAGAAGGCGCATTCTAGCAGAGCCGTTTAGATTGCGGGATATTAATTTCTTAAAAATACTTTTTTTCGCTCTAGGGCCAAAACACAACAACTATTAGCCCCGTACTTATAATGTTTTGACAGCGGTTTTATAGATGACTGCTAAACTAATGTTTATAGTCAAGGTTTAGAGAAAGCTAAAGAGAACACCTAACTCACACCAACCAACAGCTGTTTATTATCCTCCTCAAACTATGAAGCAAATCGACATAATTAAGACTTACTCGCAGAAGCGCTGCTTGGTAGTAGACGATTTAGCTGACTCACGTGCACAAATCAAACGTATATTAATTGATTTCGGTGTAACTGACGTAATAGCCGTTGGTAATGCTGAAGAAGCCATCGATCATTGCCAAAAAAAGCGCTTTGATATCGTTATTGCTGATTACAATCTCGGCTCAGGAAAAAACGGCCAGCAATTACTGGAAGAGCTGCGCTTTCATGACTTACTGCAAAATACAGCACTGTTCATCATGATCACCGCAGAGAATGCTTCACACTTTGTTCTGCATACCCTTGAATACGAACCTGATGAATTTTTAAGCAAACCCATCAGTCGCGAAAGCCTAAGGCCGCGGCTGGACCAAGCGCTTTTGCGCAATGAATACCTCAAACCCATCAAAGCGGCTATCGATGCCAATCGTATTGGCAAAGCCATAGGGGAGGCCGAATTGCTGAAATCGCAACAGAGCCGATTCCAAAACGATATCCGTAAAATGCTGTGCGATCTGTACTTAAAAGCCGAGCGGTATGATGATACCGAATACACCTGCTCTGAGTTAGACCAAAACCGCCTTCCGTTATGGGCAGAACTTGCCATGGCGGAAGCCGATTATCATCGAAAGCGATATCCCGATTGCGAGAAACGACTGCTCAGCCTACGAGATAAGCATCCAAATTGTGTCGATGCTCATGATTTACTCGCGCGCCTATATGAAATTACCCACCGCATTCAATTGTCTCAGCAATCGTTATTAAATGCGGTGAAAGTTTCACCTCGTCATGCTCCACGCCAACGTGAATTAGGGCGAGTAAGCCATGCCGCAGAGGATGAAAACAGCTCAATTCATGCCTATCGGGCCGCCCTACGGTACGCAAAGAAATCCTGCCACGAAGACCCGAACGATGAGATGTGTTTGGCCGAAAGCCTGATTAAACTATCCGTTAACTCCTCTGAAGAGCATGCAGCAACCTTACTCGATGAAGCAAGGGAACAACTAGGGGCCGTCGACAAAAAGTATACCAAACAACCGATCGTAATCATGCGACGAAAGTTGGTGGAGGCCGAATACTTTGCTCACAGAGGCGACGATCAACGTGCCGAGGAAAACACCACAGAGGCTGTCGATCTTCACAATCAATTGCCTTATAGCGCTATTGAAAACACCGCTAAATCACTGTGCTTAGATTGTGCGTTATCCTTTATAAATCGTGGCCGCTACGATGAAGGTGAAGCTATATTACAAGAACTGGCAAGATTAAATACCAGTCCAGAATTTGCACTACGACTAGACAAACTCTTACGGGAGCCAAAAACTGAAGAAGGGATCGCATACGCAGCCAAATTAAACAAAGGGGGCATAGAACGCTATAAAAAAGGCGATATTGATGGCGCTATCGTTGCGTTTAAGCAAGTATTGCAAGAGCTACCCAATCATATCGGCTTAAATCTAAACCTTATTCAAGCCCTTACCAGTAAAAGTAAGTCTGCTTCGCTAAATAACACCGAACTAGAAACATTAGAAACCTGCTTTAAACGCATCGGCAACTGCGATATAAATGATGCCCATAAAAAGCGCGCAGAGTTCCTAAACAAACGCTATCAAAAAATCTGCGAAGAACTAATAACCCAAGCAGCCTCATAGCCGCCCTAGCCTCTAGCCTCCCACAATACTACCTCGCTGATGACCTCAATCCAAAAAGTGTAATCAAAAAAATCTGCCCAGATTGAGTTAATAATGCGGAGGTATTTCCTGTGCAGGATTTATATCCGGACCCGATGAGCCTTCCCCTGCTCCTTCCACTCGTTGATGCAGATGTCGCATCTGAATGGTCATGGCTAATAACTCTTCATCCTGTGATGCAACGCGATCATTTAATTTGTTGATGTAGTCTTCCATAAAGGTAATTCGATTTTCTAAGTCGATTATGCGTGGCTCAATTGGGTTTGAATTCATCATTCTCTCTCGGGTAATGCTCACACATATTGCATAAGGCAAAGACGTGTTTAGAGCTAAAAATTTTGGAAGTGGATCAAAGTGTTTATTGCAATTATTCTGTTCTGTAGAACTTGTACTCTGTACAGCATCGGCTTGATACAGCCTAGTTAAAGCCAACCACGCCCCAACCACTAAGGAACGTGCATAAAATAACGTCCGGAATTCACGAAGTGACCGGTCTCACTTTATAATTTAATTTCCCCAATACCTGATCAAAAACAATCGTCCCGGTGTCGTAAAT